>PBWV01000031.1 GCA_002728255.1 Rhodospirillaceae bacterium
CCGAAGAAACGGAGTCCCCGAGACACAATCGAGGCTAAGACAAATATCCATATATCGAGGTTGGCGACCCCACTGGCTATGGTAAATACTTTATAGGGAATGGGGGTTATGCCTGCTATGAAGACGATCCAGGCTCCCCATTTATTGTATTCGTCTCGAAGTCCATTGAACTTTTCTGTTTGGTGATAAAACTCGATTATCGGTCTCCCAACCAAATCGTATAATTCGTGCCCAATGTAGTAGCCTAGTACCCCGCCTAATACCGAGGCGACCGTGCAAACGGTGGCAATCCAGAAAGCTTTTCTTGGTCTCGCCAATACCATTGGTATAAGCATGATGTCTGGCGGAATCGGGAAAACCGAACTTTCCGCGAAAGAGACCCCCGCTAATGCGGAGTTGGCATGGCGATGTGAGGCCAAACCAATGATCCGTTGGTAGAGTCGGTCTAACCAAGTGGTTCTAGTTTTCACTTTGCGAGCACTTCCTATGTAGAGGGCTCACCATACAGCTGATTTTGTTTTGTGAGTAGTGAACTATTTAATTAATTTCTGGAAGAGAATCCTTCCTTAACTGGCGGAGGGATTGGGGGTCTGGCAACATGAGCCAGCGCTTGTGGGAGATCCGAAGCGGTGCGGATTCTCTTATAAGTGGCATTGACCATTTAACGTGGCTGTAGATAAGATGGCCACGGGAGCGTTCTAGTGTCGAAAAAAGAGTGTTACGGGACGCCCTTCTGAGCCCCTGTGGCGGAATTGGTAGACGCGGCAGACTCAAAATCTGTTGTCCGTATGGACGTGGGAGTTCGAGTCTCCCTGGGGGCACCACGTTTCTTTGATGGCATTTTACGGAGTATAGGGTGCGTAATTACAGAGCTTTATTGAATACTTCCTGGGCGAGGGGTAGCATTTCTTCATGAGAATTTTAATTTTAGCACTTACATTCTTAATTTGGGCAGCGCCGGTGCACGCGGATGCTGTGGCGGGGACAGGAATTATTTGTGAACATCCCGAGAATGGCAAAAACACTGTTTACTTTTTTCATGATGGGGAGGTGCATGAGGTATACTTGGGACAATACAAGATAGTTCGAATCATAACGTTAACCAAATATACTGTTTCTGATATGGCAATTGATTGGTCACTCCCAATACGGGGGACTACTTGGGAATATAAACGATCGTTTGATAGGCAGACATCCGTATTGGTGAAGGATTACATTAACCATGAGACGGATACAAAGGAGCAGAAAGCTACCATAAGTCACAGTATTTCGTATAAGTGTAAAACCACAGATCCAGCAGGAATAGAGGAGTTATACGGGCCGGGTGCTCTGGACTTGATTTTTGATAATATAGAGACATAAATATAGCTTAAGTTTCGCCCTGACTAAGGAGATAGGAAAGAAAGTTCCATTAACATTTAGGTGGGCATTTAGGGTAGGTCCGTGCTACCCATAAGGAATAGGTCGATCTCCCGAGCAGCTTCGCGGCCTTCATTGATGGCACGAACGACTAGAGATTGGCCGCTGCGGCAATCTCCAGCAACGAAAACATGACTAGCTGAGCTGCGGTAACTCCCTTTATCTGCTTTATAATTCGTTTTTTCATCTAGCTCTAGACCTAGGGATTCTGAAAGGTAGTGTTCAGGACCTAAGAATCCCATCGAGAGAAATACAAGGTCGGCCTTCCAGATTTTTTCAGTCCCATCCACCTTTTGAAGCGCTCCATTTTTGAACACAATGTCCACAGTTTTTAGACCTGTGAGATTCCCATTCGGGTCCCCAGTGAACTCTGTAGTCGATATGGAATACACGCGCGGATCTTTGTTGTATTTCGCGGCTGCTTCCTCGTGGCCATAGTCAACTTGGAATGTGATAGGCCATACGGGCCATGGATTATCATTGGCTCTATTGGCTGGGGGGGACGGAAACAGTTCAAAATTAGTCAAGGAGTTACAGCGGTGACGTAATGAGGTTCCCAGGCAGTCAGTGCCGGTATCTCCGCCGCCTATTACGATCACATCTTTACCCTCAGCATTTATGTATTGGTTGTCCTGAAGATCCGAATTTAAGAGACTTCTCGTGTTAGCGGTTAAATAGTCCATAGCAAAATGCACTCCATTGAGTTCTCTGCCTGGAATTTTGAGGTCCCTGGGTACGGTGGCGCCCGTGGTTAGCAGAAGGGCATCAGTTTGTGATGCAATATCTGAGACAGCGACCGTGCCGTTTGTCCCGTCGCCGACATCAGCGTTAACAATGAACTCAATTCCTTCCTGTCGCAGTAATTCAACTCTGCGGTTAACCACTTCTTTTTTATCAAGCTTCATATTGGGAATACCGTACATAAGGAGACCTCCAATGCGGTCTTCCCTTTCATATACGGTTATTTGGTGGCCTGCTGAATTGAGCTGCGCAGCAGCGGCAAGGCCGGCAGGGCCAGATCCAACTATGGCCACATGTTTTTCCGTTCTTGAGCTAGGTGGGTTAGGCTTAACCCAACCTTCAAGAAACCCTCGGTCAATTATCGCCATTTCTATGTTCTTAATTGTAACCGCAGGGGAATTGATCCCCAAAACACATGACCCTTCGCAGGGTGCTGGACAAACGCGTCCGGTAAACTCTGGAAAGTTATTGGTCTTGTGGAGGCGATGAAGTGCATCCTCCCATTGCCCAGTGTAAACTAGGTCATTCCACTCTGGTATTAAATTATGTATGGGACATCCGCTTCTTGCATTAAGTGGATTTATATCTGGTGATTGACAAAATGGTACGCCGCAGTCCATGCATCGGGAGGCCTGTGTTGCTAGGCGGTCACTATCATGGTCTGTGTAGATTTCATCGAAATCTGTCAAACGTTCCAACGGGTCCCTATAAGGGGCGCTTAAACGGTCGTGCTCCTTGAATCCAGTTACTTTACCCACGGCGAGCTTCCATCACACTACTATTTTTCTTTTGTTCAAGGACCCTTTTGTAATCAAGAGGCATGACTTTAATGAATTTACTCAGTGCGGAATTCCATTCACCAAGAATAGTTTTTGCTACTGTAGATCCCGTATAGTCCGCATGTTTTTTTATTAGTTCATGTAGTTCTACAATGTCATCATTCTCAGCAATCTGTTCTAGTGCAACCATCTCAAGATTACAGTGTCTTTCAAAGGTGTTGTCTGTGTCCAGAATGTAGGCTATCCCGCCACTCATGCCGGCTGCAAAGTTACGTCCCGTTTTTCCAAGTATGACAACTCGGCCGCCAGTCATATATTCGCAACCATGATCTCCTACACCTTCCACTACGGCGCGAGCGCCACTGTTCCGCACGCAAAATCTCTCGGCGGCGATACCTCGAAAATACCCTTCTCCTGAGGTGGCGCCGTACAAACCAACATTGCCGATCAATATTTGTTCTTCAGCGACGAAGGTGCTGGTCTTGGGGGGATAAACGATCAGGTGGCCGCCAGAGAGGCCTTTGCCAACGTAATCATTGGCATCGCCTTCAACTTCTAATGTGACGCCTTTGGCGAGCCAGGCCCCAAGACTTTGTCCGGCACTGCCAGTAAATTTAAAGTGAATTGTGCCTTCGGGTAGCATTTGTGGTCCAACGCGTTCGATAATCCGATTGGATAGCATCCCACCCACCACGCGGTCAGTATTTTTGATCAATAGTTCTTTTTTAACGGGGGTGCCATTAGCTAGGGCGGCTTCGGAAAGCTCAATGAGCTGGTTATCAAGAGCACTCTCGAGACCATGGTCTTGGCCATGTATGCAATATACCCCGAGACAATTGGTTGGCTGCGTTGCCCGCTGTAGAACTGCTGATAGATCAATTCCTCCAGCTTTCCAGTGGTTGACTGCATCTTCAATATGCAGAGCGTCGGTTCGACCAATCATGTCATTTACAGTTTTAAAGCCTAGTCTGGACATAATTTTTCTGAGCTCGGCGGCCATCATAAAGAAATAATTAATGACGTGGTCAGGCTGCCCTTGGAATTTTTTTCTTAATTCTGGGTCCTGCGTTGCGATGCCCACAGGGCAGGTGTTTAGGTGACATTTTCTCATCATGATACAGCCAAGAGCCACAAGAGGGCCAGTGCCAAAGCTATATTCCTCGGCCCCTAGCAGTGCCGCAACTGCAACGTCTCTTCCTGTTTTAAGTTGTCCATCCGTCTGTAGGGTGACTCTGGAACGAAGATTGTTCATGACGAGTGTTTGATGAGTTTCTGCAATACCCAACTCCCATGGAATTCCAGCATGTTTGATCGAAGTTAGAGGTGAGGCACCTGTTCCACCAGAGTCCCCGGCAATAACCAGATGGTCGGCCCGCGCTTTAACGACGCCGGCTGCGACGGTGCCTACTCCTATTGCCGCGCCTAGTTTAACGCTGATCCGGGCGCGAGGATTGGCGTTCTTTAGATCGTGAATGAGTTGGGCAATATCTTCGATAGAGTAGATGTCATGGTGTGGCGGCGGACTAATCAAGCCAACTCCCGGCGTGGAGTGGCGGAGTGAGGCTATGTACTCATCAACTTTCCCTCCAGGAAGTTCACCTCCCTCACCAGGTTTTGCTCCCTGAACAATTTTAATTTGGAGTTCGTCAGCATTGCTCAGATAATTAATAGTTACACCAAATCGACCACTTGCTATTTGTTTTATTGCCGACCGTTTTGAGTCTCCGTTGTCCAGCGGTATATAACGCTTAGGATCTTCGCCGCCTTCACCAGTATTTGATTTTCCTCCAACCCGATTCATCGCAATTGCCAACGATTCGTGAGCCTCCTGGGAGATCGATCCAAAACTCATTGCTCCAGTGACAAATCGCTTAAGAATTTCTCTTTCTGATTCCACTTCCTCAAGCGGAATCGGTCCTTTATTTGCGTCGTAGTTAAAGCGGAGTAGCCCTCTAAGAGTAGCCTTCCTCGTGCTTTCATTATTTGCATGATCGGCAAATTTCACGTATTCGGATTCATCATTCCCCCGAGCAGCCAGTTGCAAGTGGGAAATAGATTTTGGATCCCACATGTGGGTATCGCCGTGTCTCCTCCAATGAAAATCACCAGGATTTTGCAGAACTGGGAGCCGAACCGTGCTCCGCGGTGGATACGCGAGAGTGTGACGCTTTTCCATTTCCTCAGCTAGGATGGCAAAACCTGCGCCCTCAACCCGGCTGGCTGTTCCATCAAAGCATCGTTGCACCACATCAGAAGCAAGGCCAACGGCTTCAAAAATTTGTGCCCCTTTATACGATTGCAGAGTAGAAATGCCCATTTTTGCCATAACTTTGAGCATTCCCTTTGCAACACCTTTCTTATAGGCTGCGACAACGTCATCGTCGGTATTTATGTGAGCGGCGTCATCTAGATAGTTGTTTGCTTTGGCGTCCCATAGGGCTTCAAAAGCGAGATAAGGGTTTATCGCATCGGCTCCATACCCGATTAAAAGGCAGTGGTGGTGAACTTCTCTAGCTTCGCCAGTTTCAACAATGATGCCAACGCGGGTGCGAAGGTGTGACCTAACCAAGTGATGGTGCACTGCTCCAACGGCACAAAGAGCACTTATTGGAACGGAGTCAGGCCCGTTATTTCGGTCGGTCAAAATGATTATTTGAATACCTTCATCAATAGCAGATGTGGCTTCATCGCAAATTCGATCCAGCTCTTGCAGGAGGCCTTCTTCGCCGGTGCCTCGAGGAAAGGTTATGTCTATGGAACGCGAATGCCAGCCACGGTAGTTCAAATTGGTTAGTGCCGTCAGGGACTCATTCGAAAGGATTGGATGTGTAACTTGCATGCGTTGAGCATTTTGTTCTCGGGAATCCAGAAGATTTTGTTCCGGCCCAATATAACACTGGAGAGCCATCACTACTTCTTCACGAATGGAGTCGATTGCTGGATTAGTCACTTGGGCAAAAAGCTGCTTGAAGTAGTCATACAGCATTCGCGGCTTGTCAGACATTATCGCTAGTGCGCTATCATTGCCCATGGATCCAAGTGGATCACGAAGTTCCGTAACAAGGGGTTGCAACATAAATTGTAAGGTTTCTGTTGTATAACCAAATGCTTGCATCTGGGTAAGCAAAGTGTCCTTATCAAATTTTTCGTGGCGTCGTCCAGTTGGGAGATTATCCAGTTCAATCCGTTGGTTGGTGAGCCACTCATGGTATGGCTTTTGGTTGGCCCACTGTTCTTTGATTTCGTGGTCCGGGATCATCTTGCCCGCCTCAAAATCTATCAGGAAAATCTTTCCAGGTTGCAAACGGCCTTTTTTGATAACCTTGGCTGGGTCGATGTCAACCACCCCAACTTCAGAGGCCATTATGCATTTATGATCGTCAGTAATATAAAATCGGGAGGGACGTAATCCGTTTCGATCCAGCACAGCGCCGATGTAATTCCCATCTGTGAATGCTATGGATGCTGGGCCGTCCCATGGCTCCATTAGGCAGGATTGGTATTCATAAAAAGCGCGTTTATCCTTGTCCATTATTGGATCTTGCTGCCAGGCTTCAGGTATCATCATTAAGATGGCTTCTTGCAAGGTTCTGCCCGACATCAATAAAAACTCTAGAACATTATCAAAGGTACCAGAGTCGGAGCATTCGGGTTCGACAATGGGGAATAACTTGCTTAACCGGTCACCAAAATACTCGCTTTCCATAGTGCCCTGTCGGGCATTCATCCAGTTCTTATTGCCCAGAAGAGTGTTGATTTCCCCATTATGGCTCATAAAGCGGTTGGGTTGGGCTCTATCCCAAGAGGGGAAAGTATTTGTAGAAAACCGCGAGTGTACCATGGCAAGGTGAGATTCATAATTTCTCGATTGAAGATCAGGAAAAAAGGGAAATACTTGCTCGGGCGTGAGCATGCCCTTGTATATGATGATTTTTGTCGAGAGGCTTACGACATAAAATAATTGTCTTTCGGTTAATTTTGTATCTGTTCTAAGGAGATGGGTACTATGTTTTCGAATCAGGTAGAGTTCTCTTTCGAAAGAGTTGCCGTGAACCCCATTTGCGCCAACAAATATTTGTTCGATGTGAGGCATAGCGGCTAAGGCGGCTTTCCCGATTCCGGCTCCGTCTGGATCCACGGAAACTTCGCGCCATCCTATCAGTCGTTGGCCGGCCGCCTTAATTTCATCTGCAATGACTTCTTTGCAACGTAGCCGCTCAGTTGGGGAGCGAGGTAAAAACACGAGCCCCACACCATAATGACTCGGTTCTGGTAAATCCACGCCTAGTTCCTGTTGGGCAATTCCCTGAAGAAATTCATGGGGTAGGCCGGTCAAAATCCCTGCCCCGTCACCGCTATTTTTCTCGTAACCCACGCCACCACGGTGGATCATGCAGCAGTTCATATGCTCAGCATATTCGATTATTTCCCGACTTGGACGACCCTTAATGTCGCAGATAAAGCCGACCCCACAGGAATCTTTTTCGAGGGCAGGGTCATACAGCCCCCGTTTACTGGGCAACCCTAGTGTGAGCTCTTTTGCTAGCTCTGACGATGCGGTCCTGTCCGACATAGTGTTTTATACCCGCAGATGACTGGATGTATCAATGGAGGCTATTAAAGGCTTATCCATTAAGTTCTCTGCTAAAAAGGGAGAAAAGCCTTTCCCAGTGCCGTTCCCCGGCTGCTTTAACATACGCTGGACGTTGGGGGAAAGCGAATCCGTGCTCCGTGTCAGTATAGACTTCCACCCGGTGTTTCACCCCCGCGTCTGCCATAATTTGAGGTAAGGAGTTCACAGTAGAAGAGGGGACAAAAGGGTCGTCCGAGGCAAACCCAAGGTATAATGTGCCTTTTATATTTCCAGCCATTAGGTGCGGAGAGTCCTTTTCATCTGTGACTATCCCAACGCCATAAAAGGAAGCTATTGCTGCAAATTGGGCAGCATAGGCGGCTGCTATCGAGACCACGAATTGCCCGCTCATGCAATAACCTATGCAGCCAGCAGGCCCATTACTCGCCGCCTCATCGGCGGCAATGTGGGCCAGTAAGGGCTTAGTGTCCGAGATAACGCGGGCGTTGGTGAGTGTACGCATCACTTCAAACATCTTCTCACGTTCCGTCTCATTCACACGTATTTTTGAAAGATCAAAGCCATAATTTCCTTCGCGACCGTTTCGATAATACAAGTTAGGCAGCATCACATAATAACCAACAGTGGCTAGTCGCCTGGCCATATCCCGCAGTTCCTCACGAATGCCTGGCGCGTCCATATATATAATTATTGCTGGAAATGGGTCATTCTCCTCTGGATGACAGATGAATAAGTCCATTTGGCCATCAGGAGTAGTAATTTCAATTTCACGTTCGTGCATTATTTTTCCTTCTTTCCTGAGGCTTAGTTTATTTAAATTTTCTGCTAGGCTATAAGCCATGGCGGGGCGTGGGCCAGAATAATAGTTAATATTTTCTGAACCGCATAATATTTTAGGCTCGAGGGTGGTTCAAATGTCGGTCGCTGTTGGTATAGGACTATCAGATTACCCATTCTCCAGCAGCAACTATTTTTGGGACTGGGTTGCTGCTTGTGAGGAGGGAGGAGTTGATTCGCTGTGGCAGACGGATCGCCTAATATCCCGAAAACCTATGCTTGAAACAGTTGTCACGATGGCTGGCATAGCGGGTGCGACAAAACGCATAAAGTTTGGCATGAACGTAGTTTCCCTAGCTCTCAGGGACCCTCTTTTGCTTGCAAAACAGTGCGCTACTATAGATGCACTTAGCAGTGGCCGGCTGCTTCCAGCTTTCGGGATCGGCAATATCCGGGCTCCAGAATGGCTCGCCACCTCATTGTCAACAAAGGGTCGAGGTCAACGGACAAATGAAGGGCTGCATATTTTGCGTAAATTATGGACCGAAGATGAAGTCACCTTTCGGGGACGTTTTTATAACTACCAATCCGTCTCCATAAGTCCAAGGCCCGTCCAGCGGCTTCTGCCTATGTGGATTGGTGGATCCAGTCCGGCCGCTGTGCAGAGGACGGCCAGATTCGGTACGGGTTGGCAAGCAGGTTTCGAGACGCCATTTCAGGTTGGGAAAACTATTGCCGCCATTAAAGAAGCCCTCCACAAGGAAGGCCGGGAAATAGATGAAGATCATTATGGAGCAAGCTTTAGTTACAGGTTTGGGGCATGGGCTGACCCTGTTGTTGAGCAGTCGGCACAATTAGTGCGGGACAGGCTTGGACGGGACCCCAATGACATATTTGTTGTAGGAAATGCTCAAGATATTGTGACGCGCCTTGTTCAATATGTCGACGCGGGTGCTTCAAAATTTATTTTACGCCCGATAGCATCGGGTGACCCGGACGTTCTGGAACAAACTAATATATTGATTGATGAAATTTTGCCGGAGATTCAAAAGTTGAATTCTCAATGTTAGGGTAGGCTGGGGTCTTCCCTGTCACAATGTTTAGTTTATGAGGAGATTTCTTGTTGCGTATTTCTGTATTGGAACAAGCTATTGCTGCTTTGGATCGGCCAAATCGAGAGACGATTACCAATGCTGTTGATTTAGCTGTGCACTGTGAAGCGCTTGGTTACAATAGATTCTGGGTTTCTGAACATCATAATAACCAAACCATTGTGGGGACAGCTCCAGAGATCCTTATGGCTGCAATTGCTAGCAAGACGAAAACAATACGCGTGGGGAGTGCCGGTATAATGTTGCCTCATTATTCGGCCTTCAAGGTTGCGGAACAATTTAGAGTTTTAGATTCTCTTGCTCCAGGGCGCATCGATCTTGGGCTTGGGCGGGCACCAGGGTCAGATGGACGGACAGCATTTGCCCTGAATCCGTTGGCAAACGAGCGGCCAGCCCAATTTCCTTCAGACGTTAGGGACTTGGTCGCTTGGGTAACGGGCGGTCCATTGATTGATAAGCACCCATTTGGTGCCCTCGAGGCATTCCCTAAAGGTGATACCGCTCCGGAGGTGTGGATTTTAGGCAGCTCCAATTATGGCGCGCAAATCGCCGCACATTTTGGTCTCCCCTACTGCTTTGCTTGGTTTTTTAGTGATGGCCGAGGCGCAGCTGAAGCGGTGGAGATTTATCGTCGCAGTTTCCAGCCCAGCAATCTATGTCAGGAACCATATGTTGGGCTTTGCGTTTGGGCGTTTGCTGCTGAAACAGAGGAAGAAGCACAATTTCATTATAGCTCTCGAGCCAAATGGAAAATTTTTAGGGAGCGGGGCCTCTTTTTGCCAATTGAGCCTCCGGAAGTTGCTTTGCAGCAAGAGTATGATGGGCGGGAACGCGAACGATTAGAAAGGGACAGGGCGACGGCATTTATTGGAACTCCATCCAAGGTGATGGAGCAACTTAAATGCTTAGGAGCGGAAATGGCTATTGACGAGATGGCTCTTGTCGCCTGGGTGTACGATGAGGATGTTCGCCGGAAAAGTTTTTCCCTTATTGCGAACGCAGCCGATTTACCAAAGCTTGAATCAGGGGCTCAAGCCTCATCAGCGTAGCGCTCTCCAAAAAGACATAGTTATGAGATGGTTATTTATTCAAGCGCTTTTTGCATTAAGCAGTTTTGCCAGAAACTGGCCCGTGTAACTTGCACGAGATTTGCATATCTTCTCGGGTGGGCCACAAGCTACTATCTTGCCGCCACCGTCGCCTCCGTCTGGCCCAAGATCAATTACCCAGTCAGCAGTTTTTATTATCTCCAAGTTATGCTCAATGACCACCATGGTGTTTCCAGCTTCAACAAGGGCATGCAGAACTTCCAACAGTTTCCGAACATCTTCAAAGTGTAGGCCGGTAGTTGGTTCGTCAAGGATATAGAGAGTTTTTCCAGTGCTCCTTCTTGAAAGTTCCTTTGCTAGTTTAACTCTTTGGGCTTCGCCGCCAGAGAGGGTTGTCGCTGGTTGTCCAACTTTAATATAGCCAAGGCCAACTTTTTGAAGTGTAACAAGTTTATCTCGAATGCTTGGAACCACACGAAAGAATGCCGCCGCCTCATCTACCGTCATTTCTAAGACATTAGATATCGATTTTCCCCGGTACTCAATTTCCAGGGTCTCCCTATTATATCGAGCGCCTCGGCACGAATCACAAGTTACGTATACGTCCGGAAGAAAGTGCATCTCCACTTTTATTACACCTTCCCCTTGGCATGACTCACAACGGCCGCCCTTCACGTTGAAAGAAAATCGACCCGGTTTGTAGCCCCGTGCACCCGATTCTGGAAGCCCAGAAAACCATTCCCTGATAGGTGTAAAACAACCTGTATATGTAGCGGGATTGGAGCGCGGAGTTCTTCCTATAGGGGATTGATCTATCTCCACAGCTTTATCGAGTAGTTCCAGGCCTTTGATATAGGAGTGTGGTTCTGCTGTAGCTCGCCCTTTGTTTACTCTGCGAGCTACAGCAGGGTATAGGGTGTCCACTACCAAAGACGATTTTCCGCTGCCAGACACTCCTGTGACACATATAAAGGTTCCCACGGGGAATTTCACAGTTATACCTTGGAGATTATTCGCGCTAGCCTCGCCTAATGTAATGTATTGTGGTCCAGTGCTTCCCATTTTAGCGGACCGGCGATGTTCAGGGACAGGAATGCGGGTACGTCCGGATAGGTATTTGCCTGTCAAACTATTCTTATGAGTGGAAATTTGGGAGGGCGTACCCTCGGCGACTACCGTTCCACCGTTTTCCCCTGCTCCTTGGCCCATATCTATAATATGATCCGCGGCAAGTATTGCTTCTTCATCATGTTCTACGACGATTACAGTGTTACCAAGGTCCCTTAGGTCCTTGAGGGTCATTAATAGTCGGGCGTTATCCCGTTGGTGTAGTCCTATTGACGGTTCATCTAAGACATAAAGTACGCCCGTTAGGCCTGACCCAATTTGAGAGGCTAGGCGGATTCTTTGGCTTTCGCCGCCTGATAAGGTGCCTGAGTTTCGAGATAACGTAAGATAGTCCAGTCCAACATTAACCAAAAATCCTAACCGGAGGTTTATCTCCCTCAGAATTCGTTGTGCTATCTGTTTTTGCTTTGGGGTTAACTTTCTGTGAAGCGAAGAAAACCACTTGGCGGCCGCGGAAATGGATAAGTTGCTTATTTCACCAATATGCTTCCCGCCGATCTTTATCGATAGAGTTTCAGGCTTTAACCGGAAGCCGTTGCACTCTGTGCAGGAAAATTTGCGCTGAAATCGTATCAAATCGTCCCGCACCCAGTTATTTGAAGCTTCATTAAATCGCCTCTGTAGGTTAGGTATTACGCCCTCAAAGGGCCGCCGGGTTGTATAGCTGTGGGTGCCGTCATCGTAGGTTATTGAAAGGACTTCAGAAGAGGATCCTTGCAAAATAATGTCCTGTTCTTTTTTTTGCAGGTCACCAAAAGGGACATTCATACTGAATTTGTAGTGTCCAGCGACGCCCTCAAGGGCTTGTTGGTAATATTTGCTGGAGCTATTAGCCCAGGGTTCTATGGCCCCTTGCCGCAGGCTTAGTTTTTCGTCAGGCACTACAAGCAAGGGGTCAAAGTATGTTATGGTTCCAATTCCATCGCATATGGGGCATGCTCCGAATGGGTTGTTGAATGAGAAAAGCCGAGGTTCGATTTCGGCGATCGTAAAGCCTGAGATTGGACAAGCAAACTTTGAAGAGAACGTTAAGCGCTCTTTGGCTTCTAGAATGTCAGCGAAGAGAATGCCTTCGCTCAGACTAAGTCCTGTTTCAATGCTATCAGCTAATCGTGAGTTGAGGCCGTCGCGAATGATAACGCGGTCAACGACAACCTCTATGTCGTGCTTCCTATTTTTTTCAATATCAGGGGTGTCGTTTATGTTGTATATCTCACCATCAATCCGAACCCGTTGAAACCCACGTTTCATAAGTAACGAAATTGTTTTACGGTGTTCTCCTTTTCTGCCCCTAACAATGGGCGCTAGGAGATATAATCTCGTTCCCTCTGGTAGAGCCATCAAGCGGTCAACCATTTGGCTAACACTTTGGCTTTCAATGGGGAGCCCAGTTGCTGGGGAGAATGGGATCCCAACCCGGGCATACAATAGTCTCATATAGTCATATATTTCTGTCACTGTTCCAACGGTCGAACGGGGATTTCGCGAGGTAGTTTTTTGGTCAATAGCAATAGCTGGTGACAGGCCTTCTATGGATTCAACGTCTGGTTTTTCCATTAGTTCAAGAAATTGACGGGCGTAAGCAGAAAGGCTCTCGACATATCGGCGTTGTCCCTCTGCATATATCGTGTCGAAAGCCAGTGATGATTTTCCTGACCCTGAGAGCCCGGTAATGATGGTGAGGCTATTTCGGGGGACATTGACGCTTATGTTTTTTAAATTATGTTCCTTTGCCCCAGTGACGCTGATGTGCTTATTCATATTGAGTTCTTAAACTAGAGATGGAGGCCAATTTAATGCTGCAGTTAGGTCTAACTTTTGAACTAATACATGCACAGCCCATTTAATACCAGGTGCGTCTGTTTTGAGGTTTGGAACGAGACAGATGGCCACGACTGGTTCAGGGTCAGTTTTTTCGTCAATTTTAATGCATATATATTACGGTTCTAGTATGTTTAGAATATCATTGAGCTTGGAGGGTGGTCTATGGCTGGAAGCGTAAATAAAGTTATTTTGGTGGGTAACCTAGGTCGAGAGCCGGAGGCACGGGCTATGCAGAATGGCGGTAAGGTGGTTACCTTTTCCCTAGCCACCAATGAGAGCTGGCGTGACAAGGCTACTAATGAGCGTCGCGATAAAACCGAGTGGCATCGCGTGGTGATATTTAACCAAAACCTGGGCGATATAGCGGAGAAATATCTGCAGAAGGGTTCCAAAGTATATTTGGAGGGCCAGCTTCAGACCCGTAAGTATACAGACCAGTCTGGTCAGGAGAAATATACCACGGAGGTGGTTCTTCAAGCTTTCGGGTCGACGCTCACTCTCCTTGATTCTCGGCGTGATGGCCTGAGTTCAGAATATGATTCTCCAACTATGGACACTTCGTTATCATCGGATGATACGAGTACCGTTGGCCTGGATGATGACATACCCTTCTAAAGTCTTGTGTCTTGCTGAGGTGGGTTTTCGCTTGAAGTACAATGGATCAAAGAAAGCTATTAATTTTGGCGGCCATAATAAAATCGTTCTCATGCAGGCCTTTAATTTTCTTTGTCTGTAGAGAGACCCTAGCGTAGCCCCAACCAAACTCTACGTCAGGGTGGTGTCCTTCGCTTTCAGCTAGCTCGCCCACTTTTTGCACGAACTGCATTGCTTCTTTAAAATCTCCAAAAGTATAACTTCGGGCTATTAGGGTGCTATTTTCCAAAAGTTCCCAGCCTTCGGTTTGTTCTAGGTACTTGGCTGCAAGTTTTTGTGATAGGGGTGGTATGCCGCCCTGACACGGGGTACAGGTTTTGGCTGTAAGGGTCTCTCTCATAATGGGTCTCCATGTTGTTAGGGTCCTGATGGCAACCAAGGTTGCCGGAGCTTTAGTGGGGTATTTTGGTTTGGTTTACGTGTAGTGCGTTCTCTGAGTTGCTGCTTTGATTCGGGTTTGCTACGGATCCAATCTTTTAAGCCGAAGTCTCAAGGGCTTTCCCATCCATAGAGCATATTTTGTGTGGTCGAGCACACTGGATTCAGTATTTGGATGAACCAAGATGCTGAGACCAGTACGATTTAACATTAACCATGGCACAAATGTGCCAAAAAGGCAGGGTTGGAAACTAACTTGATACATGGCCTGGGGATGGGGCCCGACGGGTTCCTCTCGCCAACGCCCAATCTCCACTGCGTAATTCTTCTCCATGGAAATTCGAAGTGCCTTGGCCATGTTTCTAGTTTTATCCTCATAATAGATATGTGCGTGAAAATGGCTTATCATGTTGTGGCTTTCGTCAGCTTATAGGCTGNGTATTATTCTATCATTATTTCATTATAAGTAGTATAGCATAGCAAAAGTGCTTGAACCGACGCGGAGGCATCATGTTCATCCAAACTGAGGCAACATCCAACCCAAATGTGATCAAATTTTATCCTGGTGAACCGGTTCTCTCGTCAGGAGAGCAAAGATTTGTGGGNGCAGAGGAGGCGGTCCGATCCCCTCTCGCGGAGCGTTTATTTGCCATTGAATTTGTTAAGGCTGTGACCTTGGGAGGCGACTTTGTCTCAGTCGAAAAAACTGGTGATTCCGATTGGCAATTGATGAAGCCTGCCATCCTTGGGGCTATAATGGAGCACTATATTGCTGGGGTTCCTGTTCTAGTGGACGAGTGCCCCTCCGAGGACGCTGTGGAGGAAGACTTTGACCCAGATGATTCAGAGATTGTGGCTGAAATTAAGGAACTTCTGGCAACGCGNGTAATGCCTGCCGTGGCGGAAAGTGGTGGCAGTGTAAAATTTCGAGGTTATAGAGATGGCCGTGTAGTTATTGAAATGCTTGGATCAGCATACGGTTATCAAAATGGTATCCAAAATCTTTTGCAGCATTACGTCGCGGAGTTCGTCGAATTGGTCGATTTCCGGGATACTCAGCCAAGGCCTGGTCTAGAAACGACAGAGGGGCGAGCTGTACAGAAGCTGTTAGATGAACGTATTAACCCCTCGGTTAGTTCACACGGAGGCCATATTGCTTTGGTGGATGTGAAGGAGGATACAGCGTATATTCGTCTGGAGGGTGGTTGTCAGGGATGTGGGATGGCGGACGTGACCTTGAAGCAGGGTGTCGAGGTGGAAATTAAGAAAGAAGTCCCGTCGATCGCCCATGTATTGGATGTAACCGATCATGCTGGGGGGAGTAATCCCTACTATCAACCGGGCAAATAAGATGGAAATGTGGCTAAGTTCCCCAATGTTGTACTAGTATCGACTTATGATCTAGGGCATCAGCCTTATAGCATAGCCCTTGCTTGCGCGCTGGTGGGACGCATGGGTGCCAAGGTGCATTGTAATGATCTAGCTGTCGATGAATTGGCAAGCGAGGAAATTTTGAATGCAGACTTGGTTGCGCTGCATCTTCCAATGCACACGGCGACACGCCTGGCCGTTGAGGTGTTACCGCGAATACGGGAACTAAACCAGCGCGCTACAATTGTTTGTTATGGCAATTACGCTGTAATGAACGAACGCTTACTTATTTCTGCCGGTGTGAATGTGGTTCTTGGCGTGGAGGCGGAGACGGCGCTAGCAGATTTGTGCAGAACTCCATTCGCAGTGGCACAATCCACGGCGCTGAATTCATTGGTTCCTCAACGGCAACGATATGTTCTCCCTGATCGTACAGGGTTGGCTGAGTTGTCACGATATTCTCATCTTATTCCACCGAATGGTGTTCCGAAGTTGGCAGGCTACACAGAATCGACCCGCGGTTGCAAACATTTCTGTAAGCACTGTCCGGTAGTACCTGGTTATGAGGGAAGGTTTTTTGCCGTGGACCGCGATTTGGTTGTGAAAGATGTCGAGCAACAGGTTGAAATGGGAGCTGAACATATAACTTTTGGTGATCCGGATTTTTTTAACGGGCCAAAACATGGTGTTCGGATCATAGAAATGTTGTCTAAAAAACATCCTAACGTCACTTATGATGTGACTATCAAAGTTGAGCATCTATTAAGGCATCAAGAATTACTGCCTATNTTGAAGGAGAAAGGATGTTTATTCGTGACAACAGCTGTAGAATCTTTCGATGACCAGATATTGAAGATTCTCGGTAAGGGACATACACGTGCTGATTTTGCTAAGGTGGTCGAAATTTGCAGTAAATTAAATTTGCATCTCGTTCCGACATTCGTTGCTTTCACGCCCTGGACAACGCGTAAAACCTATTTGGACTTTTTGAGACAAATTGTCCATTTTGATTTAGTTTCACGAGTGCCCGCGGTTCAATATAGCCTTAGGTTATTGGTGCCACGGGGTTCTCTGATGCTTGGTCAAGATGCGTTTCGGGGATTTGTCGGGTCCTACAATCCAGATGGTCTAAGTTATACTTGGAGTTATCAAGAATCCACGATGGGAGCTTTCGAGGCGAGAATAGGGNGCGCCGTTGAGACTTTCGTGGANGCGGGCGTGCCTGCTGCTGATGCATTTAGTCAACTATGGGAATTTGCTCACAATGAAAATCAACTTTCAGCGCCCGCGCTTAACTTAAACACTGCATTGTTGATGCCCAGTATGAGTGAGCCGTGGTATTGTTGTTCTGAGCCAACAAAGGCTCAATTAAGCGGCCTTTAATATGTAGAAAATGATGGGCAGATGAAACAGGCTCTATTGTTATTGCCATCACGGAGCTATCGGGCGTCTGGCTTCATGAATGCTTGTGGTAATGTGGCTGCTGAAATAACAATAGGTGTNGATAGTGAGCAAGTTTCGGAAGGCATGGCGGGGGGGCTGGTAAAGAGATTTAATTTTTTGGATCCCCAGATTGGGGCAAGGCAGGTATTAGATTTTGCAAAAGGAAGAACCTTTTGCGCGGTGATCCCCACTGAGGAGGAATCTATTCTGCTTGCGGCCCACGCTGCTGCTCTCTTAAATATTGAGCACAATAGTGTAGATGCGGTGTTGGCATGTCAAAACAAANACGTCTTGCGGGATAGGCTTTCAGCTAATGGGCTACTCCAGCCCTCATTTACCTTAATTGAATTTGAGAAAGTGCGGCAGGGGTGGGTGCCTGAGAGATTTCCCTGTGTGATTAAGCCAACAAGTCTATCCGGTAGTTGTGGCGTAATAAGGGTAGATGAAAAACCGGAATTTCTATCTGCATTCAATAGAGTAAAGAAAATTGCTCTTCAACATGCGGTTGTCACCCCTCCAGGCCTACTGGTGGAGGAGTATTTGCCCGGGCGGGAAATTGCTGTTGATGCGCTCATTCACGATGGTGATATCCATGTGCTTGCAGCATTTTCGAAACCGGATCCCCTGATTGGGCCATATTTTCCTGAGTCCATTTACCTGACCATCCCGCTAAGTTCTGAACCTGAATTAGCGGATGTAAAGTTCATTCTTGCTAAGGGGGTAAGGGCTCTGGGGTTACGGAAAGGTCCTGTGCATGCTGAATTTAGAATTAACAGTGACGGTATTTACATATTAGAGATTGCGGCGAGATCAATTGGAGGTCAGTGCGGGAGTTGTCTAAGTTTTGATAATGGCAAGAAACTTGAGCAAGTCATTGTAGAGTACTATCTAGGTGAGAACGTGCCTCCTTATCGTCTGGATGAAAGATCTTTCGGGATAATGATGCTTCAAGCGGAAAACAGTGGGGTTTTAAGAAGTNTACAGGGTTTGCAAAGAGCCCGGAAGCAATCAAATATNGATGCNATTAATATTACTATACCTATAGGGCAGCATGTTGAGGCATTGCCCGAGGGCCGACGGTATCTAGGCTTTATTTTTGCGTCTTCTTCGAATATTTGGGAAACGGAGGACTCTTTACGAAGAGCCCGCGCGGCATTAGAGATAACAATTTCTTGAATTATAAGAGTAAAATTTTTTCGGATTATATCATTAGGCAACTGAAAATCTTGACAAACCGGCAATTCAGCCATATCTAAAATCAAACAAGACTATATCAGTCTGATTTTGGTGGCTGATCATTGACATTGATAGGTGAGTTGCAATGGTTCGATTAAGCCGTTTGGCGGATTACGGAGTGTTATTGATGAGCCACATTGCGCGGCGACCGGATAACGTGTTCACCGCGCTTGCTTTGTCGGACATCACACACCTGCCAATGCCCACTGTTGGTAAGCTGCTGGCAAAATTGGCTCGGGCAAAATTGCTTCGGTCGATAAGGGGTCGAGATGGGGGNTACATATTGGCCCTTGAGCCAGGAGGGATAACGATTGAAGAAATAATTACCGCAGTAGATGGCCCTATTGCCCTGACCGTGTGTTTGGATAGTGGCGGGGGCGCCTGTGATCTTGAGGGCGTTTGTCTCTCCCAGCCAAATTGGCGGCGGATAAATGATGCTCTTCGGCAAGCCCTCTCGGATGTAACATTGTTAGATATATCAACGTCGTCTCCATTGCCCTTGAGTAGCGAAAATATAAAGGGTGATATAGGGCAGGTGAGCANCCACTAATATATTTTCCACCGGCAGAATTTGAGAAGGGAAGGATGTCTGCAACTGTAGAAACAATTAAGAGTGTCGAAGAGGCGACAGGGGGTGACTATAAGTACGGGTTCGTCACTGATATAGATTCCGAGTTTGCTCCTAAGGGGTTGAACGAGGATATCGTCCGCTTCATTTCGCAAAAAAAGGACGAGCCAAAGTGGTTGCTAGATTGGCGGCTTAAGGCATTCCGTCTTTGGGAATCTTCCGTAGAAAAAGAACCAACATGGGCTAATCTTAAGCAAACTCCGATGGATTTTCAGGATGCTTATTATTATGCAGCGCCCAAAAAGGGGGAAGCTCCAAAAAGCCTTGATGAGGTAGATCCGGATTTATTGGAAACTTATGAAAAACTTGGAATTCCTATAAGGGAACAGGAAGCCTTGGCGGGTGTAGCGGTCGACGCAGTATTTGACAGCGTTTCTGTTGCAACCACATTTAAGGGAAAACTTGCNGAACTCGGCATTATATTTTGTCCGATATCGGAAGCTGTGAGAGACCATCCGGAATTAATAAAAAAGTATCTTGGAAGTGTGGTTCCTGCCTCTGATAATTTTTATGCAACCTTAAATTCAGCTGTGTTTAGTGATGGTTCATTTGTGTATATCCCTAAGGGTGTACGTTGTCCTATGGAGCTTTCCACATATTTTCGCATAAATGCGGCCGAGACAGGACAGTTCGAAAGGACGCTCATTGTAGCAGATTCCGATTCCCAAGTGAGTTATCTTGAGGGTTGTACCGCACCGATGAGAAGTGAGCATCAACTTCACGCAGCGGTTGTTGAACTGGTAGCACTAGAGAATGCTGATATAAAATACTCTACGGTCCAAAATTGGTATCCTGGTGATAAGGCCGGAAATGGCGGTATATACAATTTTGTTACTAAACGTGGCGCATGTCGCGGGGATAATTCAAAGATTTCCTGGACCCAGGTAGAAACGGGCTCTGCAATCACATGGAAATACCCAAGTGTTATTTTGCAAGGTGATAATTCAATTGGAGAATTTTTCTCTGTAGCGATTACAAATAATTATCAGCAGGCGGATACCGGTACGAAAATGCTTCACATAGGGAGAAATACGTCCAGCACTATTATTTCGAAGGGAATTTCAGCGGGGCATGGACAGCAGACCTACAGGGGGCTAGTTCGAGTGCAGGGCGCAGCGGATAAGGCGCNCAATTTCACGCAGTGTGACTCACTTTTGATAGGGGATAAATGTGGGGGGCACACGGTTCCCTACATTGAGGCAGGTAATAAGACGGCGAAAGTGGAACACGAGGCGACAACCTCCAAAATCGGTGATGACCAATTGTTTTATTGTAGACAGAGAGGTCTTTCTGATGAGGAAGCGGTTTCTTTGATAGTTAATGGCTTTTGTAAAGAGGTGCTTCAGAAGTTGCCTATGGAATTTGCGGTAGAGGCGCAGAAGTTGCTGGGAATTAGTCTAGAAGGTGCCGTGGGATAACAAGTGCGGTTAGGGGTGAATATGCTTGAAATTACGGATCTGCATGCTGCGGTTGATGGTAAACAGGTGCTTCGAGGGGTGGATCTAAAAATTGGTCCTGGGGAGTTACATGCTGTCATGGGNCCGAATGGGTCTGGGAAAAGCACATTGGCATATGTTTTATCAGGGCGCGATGGCTATGATATTGAGCGTGGTGAAATAATTTACGATGGCAAATCTCTTCTAGAGTTGGCACCGGAGAAGAGAGCTGAGCAGGGCATNTTCCTTGCCTTTCAATATCCGGTGGAAATCCCAGGTGTTTCTAATGCTACATTTCTTAGAACTGCGGTTAACTGTGTCCGAGTAGCCCGGGGCCAGGAGGAATTTAGTGCAACAGAGTTCTTGAAGGAAGTACGCATGAAGCTAAAGGCTTTGGAGATGGGGGAGGAGGTATTATCTCGACAGGTTAATGTTGGTTTTTCGGGTGGTGAAAAAAAGCGTAATGAGGTTTTGCAGATGGCAATGTTAGAGCCTCGGCTTGCTGTTCTTGATGAGACTGATTCAGGGCTGGATATAGATGCCTTAAAAATTGTAGCAGAGGGTGTAAATAAGCTGAGAAGTTCCGATCGTTCTATGTTGATAATAACCCACTATCAGAGACTGCTCGACTATATTGTGCCAGATAAAGTGCATGTTCTCGCCGAGGGAAGAATAGCTCGTTCTGGTGGGAAAGAATTGGCTATTGAGTTAGAAGAAAAAGGTTACTCCGAATTCTCTGGCGCTGCGTTGTAGAAATATANGGTGGCTTAAAGTCTTATGTTAACAGCGAAAATTCATAACGATTTTTACTCTGAATATTTCGGAAACGTAAAATCGGATCTCCCTGGTGCAAAACTCCAATGGCTTGCCCGCGCTAGAACGGAGGCTATTGAGCGGTTTCTGGAATGTGGGTATCCAACAGTGAATGTTGAGGAGTGGAAGCATACTAATCTACTGAAACAAGGCGATTTCTTTCCGGTCATGGGAGGGCCATCAGTCAACGAGGTGAGAGAAAGAGACATAGAGGATCTTTTGCTGGATTCTATTCCCTCACATCGGATGGTTTTTGTTAATGGTTTCTTTTGTCAGAGGCTGTCAGATGTTGGTGCTCTACCCGCGGGACTGCGACTGACAACCGCGGGAGAAATGTTGGTAGAACAACCAGAGCTTTTGGAGGAACATTGGAGCCAGCCTTGGGGTTTTTTGGAACATCGCTTGTCGGGATTGAAAGATCCTAAGCCGCACTCGATGGTAGCTTTGAATATGGCCTTATCTCCCGGTGGGCCTGTAATTTATGTTGGCCGTGATGTGTCGCCGGAATTGCCCATACACGTGGTCCATGTGGTTGTCTCAGGGGCTTCTGGTGTAATGAGCCAACCCAGAACCTTGTTGGTAGCTGGAGAGGGTTCCGGTGTGGTTTTCCTGGAGAGTTATATTGGTGGAGGTCTCCAGCCTCACATGGTGAATGCTTTAACGCAGGTGAGAGTCATGAAAGGGGCCACGGTGCGCCACTATAAGCATCAGGGGGAGGGATCAAACGGCTTTCATCTGGCAACAAATCTTGTGCGCCTTGACTCGGAGAGCACCTATGGTGGGTGTGTTTTGTCCAATGGCGGCGGTATAAGTAGGAATGAGGCCCGTGTTCGGTTGGAAGGGCAAAGAGGCGATTGTACCCTGGATGGTATTTATCTTGGTCGTGGTCAGCAGCACATGGATAATTGGACCGGTGTGGATCACGTGGCCCCCTATGGGGAGACCCGTGAGATGTACAANGGTGTCTTGGATGAAAAGGCTGAGGGAGCGTTTCAGGGGAAGATACGCATCTGGCCGGAGGCGATTGCCAGTGCCGCCCAGCAGCTTAATAAAAATTTGCTACTTTCGGATGATGCCCGAGTATTCAGTAAACCCGAGCTAGAAATACTTAATGATGATGTTAAATGTGGACACGGGTCGACTATCGGAGACCTAGATCAGGAATGCTTATTTTATCTCCGTTCTCGCGGTATTGACGAATTGGTTGCGCGTAAATTATTGGTAGAGGCCTTTGTGGGAGAGGTGATTGATAGGTCCCCCGATGTTCCTATCAGGGAACATTTCAGGAAATTATTTTATCAATGGTTTAGTCAGGTGAGTTGACTTTTCATGAAAGACAATTCTATTCGAGAAAATCCGCTAGAGCGCACAGAAAAGAATCCTGTATTGGATATGGATTCAGTGAGAAAGGATTTTCCAATATTTGCCCGGGATGTTCGTGGTGAAAGGCTTGTATTCCTGGATTCTGCGGCTAGTGCACAAAAGCCTTCCCAAGTTATTCGATCGATTAGCGAATGTTATGAGTCACAATATGCCAATGTTCACCGAGGGGTATATTGGTTAAGTGAGAAAGCTACAGAAGCATTTGATAGTTCCAGNGAAAGGATTGGCGCTTTTCTTAATGCTCCAAGTAGCGCTGAGATTGTTTTTGTGAGAGGTGCAACGGAGGGAATCAATTTAGTCGCGTCAAGTTATGGTGGCACTTTCTTGCAGCCAGGGGATGAGGTTGTCATTAGCCATATGGAACACCATTCAAACATTGTTCCATGGNAAATCTTGCGGGATCGGAAAGGAGTTCTGCTTAAAGTTGCCCCTATACGAGACGATGGATCGATAGATATAGAGGCTTTTGGGAATATTTTGAGCTCTAAAACTAAGCTTGTGTCGATAACGCACGTTGCCAATGCCCTAGGGACGGTTGTCCCGGTTAAAGAGATTTGTGATATGGCGCACTCGGTTGGGGCCCGTGTGCTGATTGATGGGTGTCAGGCGGTGCCACATTCTGAGGTTGATGTACAAAAACTTGGTTGTGACTTCTATGTATTCTCGGGTCATAAATTATATGGACCGAGTGGAATCGGTGTTCTGTACGCAAAGGCAGAGTTGCTCGACCAGATGTCGCCTTATCAGGGTGGGGGTGACATGATAGAGAGTGTAACATTTGAAAAGACACTTTATGCCGATCCACCCCAAAAATTTGAAGCGGGGACCCCGAATATTTCGGGTGCAATTGGATTAGGTGCGGCCGTGAANTATGTGTGTTCTATCGGGTTGGATAAGATAGCTGCTCATGAGTCTGATGTGCTCAGTTATGCGACTGAGTGTTTGTCAGGGAGAAATGATATCCGGATAATTGGTACAGCAGCTAATAAGGCTAGTGTGTTATCTTTTGTGATAGAGGGTGTGCATCCCCATGATGTAGGGACTATTTTGGATCAAGAGGGTATAGCGGTGAGAACTGGACACCACTGTGCTCAACCGGTGATGGACCGCTTTGGAGTTTCTTCAACGACCCGGGCCTCATTAGGAATGTATAATGGTCGGGATGATATAGATGCGCTTATTGGAGGACTTGAACGGGTAAAGGAAATATTTAACTAATGTCAGATTTAAGGGAGCTCTATCAGGAAATAATTTTGGACCACAATCGGAAACCAAGAAATTTTGGTGAATTGCCAGGNTGCAATAGGACGGCCAAGGGGCACAATCCCTTGTGCGGCGACATGGTGAAAATATATTTGATTATAGAAAATGGTGTCGTGCGAGAAGTAAAGTTTGATGGCAAGGGTTGTGCTATATCTGTGGCCTCTGCCTCAATAATGACGGGCCTAATTACTGGGAAATTAGAAACAGAGGTAAGAGAATTGTTTGAATCATTCCACTCGTTTGTGACCAACTCTGATGATGGGGAATTGGGGGATGGATTGGAGGAGCTTACCGCATTGGGCGGTGTCCGGGATTATCCGATGCGAGTTAAGTGTGCCACGCTGGCATGGCATAGTGTGATATCAGCATTGGACGGCGGTAATGATACGGTGGCAACTGAGTAACTTTTAGGATATGGCAATGACTGATGATGAGCGGACAGTGCAGGACTTCATGCCAAATTTGGAACCACCTTCAGAGTTTGTGGTTACCGGGGGCACACCGCTAAGTAAAGGCACTAAAATTGCAACCCAAGCTGACGTAGTCGAAGCCTTGCGCACAGTTTTTGATCCGGAAATTCCAGTTAATATTTATGATCTTGGTTTGGTATATCGCTGCGACATTGACCAAAAAGGGAGTGTCGTGGTTGAGATGACTCTTACTGCTCCGGGTTGTCCGGTGGCTGGGGAAATGCCGCAGTGGGTGGCCGACGCTGTTGCTGGGTTGGCTGGGACCGGTGAGGTAAAAGTGACTCTTGTTTGGGATCCCCCTTGGGATCAGGAAAAGATGTCAGAGGAAGCTAAGTTAGAGCTTGGCATGTTTTAATCGGGGGNTGCTTTAAGTGTCGGATGTGGTAATTGCACTCGCCTCCAGCCTATGATTGCCGCTACAACGCACAGCAGGGCCGCTATGCGTATCGGCCAGGGGAGTCCAAAGCTACTAGCTAAAGCTCCTAGAGTAAGGCTTCCAAGGCCTACCCCGGCTCTAAATATAAAGCCATACATACTAAGTGCCCGACCACGAAACTCATTGGCAACTTCGGCTTGAATAATGGATTGCACACCAACTGCGCATACAACCATGCTGAAGCCGGCAACCATGGTGCAGGCCACAGCAGCCCAAAACCACTCGCTAGCGACCATTAGCATCAGTGAAAGACCAAAGGCTAGAGTATTAATTATTACTAGTTTTTTGAGTCCATTTGTGTGACTTTGCTGACTAAGAAACACTCCAGCTATTATTGCACCGGCTCCAGTGGAGGAGGTTAGCCAGGCTAATTCTAGGGCGCCCTTGTTTAGTACGTTGGCAACTATTCCCGGCAATAATTCCGCGAATGGCCTTCCAAAAGTAGCTGTAATGGCAAACAAGATCAGCATAGGGCGAATTGCTGGATGCGCTATCACGTACATGATGCCGTTTCCGATCCCAGAAAACATACCATATTTTCCGGTGTTTTTTGCTGCCGTCCCTTTGATGGTGAGGAAGGTTGTTGCCCACAATAAAGCAACGTAGGTAAAGACATTTATCCCAAATGCGTGAGAGATGTCCCAATTTATAATGACAGCGCCCGCAATTATTGGGCCTATGACCCTCGCTATGTTGAAAAACAAGGAATTACAGGAAATGGCTGCATGAAGATCGTTAGGGCGGACTAAGCTGGGTATAAGCGATAAACGTACGGGTTGGACGAAACCATATATGAAGCCTAAATAGAGGGTGAAGATTAAAAGTAAATCCGCGGTGATTAGGCCAAAGAAAGTAAGAAACCACAAGGCTGCCGCTTGCAGCATGGCAAGGACCTGGGAAATTTTGAATAATAATAATCGATTTGCTCTGTCAGCTATGGCCCCNGCAAACAAGCCCACTAGGAGTGTTGGTAATAGTTCCGCAAAGGCGATGATGCCAAGCCATGTTGTTGAGTGGGTAAGTTCCCAGGTTAGCCAGCCGACAGCGACGCGCTGGACCCATGTTCCTACCATGGACACGGAGTTTCCGTATGCGTAGATACGATAGTTTCGGTTTGCCAAGGCCCGTAGTATTCCAATTCTCATGATTAGGCGAGGGGGAATACGCAAATTCGTAGCACGCCTGATCATATAACCATCCGGGAGGGTTCAAATAAGCGTTAAAACATCATGCTCTACTGCCGCCACAAGAGATTGTGGAAGCAGTCGAATAACAGGTTACAGAACTTTTAGTCTTACTTTTGAAGAGTTGTCCATACCACCTCAGGTGTAATGGGCATATCCAGGTGATTAACTCCATCATTGCGAAGGGCATCTACAACAGCGTTAACTATCGCAGCTGGNGAAGCGACTGAGCCCGCTTCCCCGCAGCCCTTTATCCCACGGGGATTGTTTTTACACGGTATTACAACATTGGAAAAATCAAATGAGGGCAAATCATCGGCTCTTGGCATGCAATAGTCCATAAAAGAGCCAGATAATAGCTGTCCATCTTCGGAATATACTGTGTTTTCTAACAGTGCCTGCCCCACTCCTTGGGCAATTCCGCCATGAACTTGGCCTTCCACGAGCATGGGGTTCACCAGGGTCCCAAAGTCGTCAACTATTGTATAACGAAGTAATTTAGTCTGCCCCGTCTCGGGGTCCACTTCAACCTCGGCGACATGACATCCATTAGGGAACGTCCAAGCCGGCAGAGTTATTGTTCCTCGGGCATCTAGTCCACCATCCATTTTTTCGCCGGGTAGTTCCATGGTGCGAGCTTTTTCAGCGAGCGATAAAATTCCAATCGCTCTGTCGGTGCCCGCGATTTGAAAGTTGCCAGCAGAGAATTCTATATCCGATGAAGAGGCTTCCAGGACCTCCGCGGCATACTTCTTTCCTCGTTCAATCACAATGTCAGCGGCTTCATCTATAGCAGTAGCTTGAGCTGTTAGGGAGCGAGATCCACCCGTGCCGCCACCAGTTGGAATGGCGTCCGTGTCTCCCTGGATAATCCGAATTTGTTCGATAGGGACGCCTAGTCGGTCTGAGGCCACTTGGGCATATGCAGTCTCATGTCCTTGTCCATTTGATTGGGTGCCTACTAAGACATCCACGTTGCCATCCGAAGAGAACTTAACTTCTGCAGCTTCCCCCGGTTCACCCATCGTGGATTCAATGTAGTAGCACAGCCCTATACCGCGTCGTTTTCCGGTCTCCCTGGATAGGGCGCGTCTATTTTCAATATCTGCCCACCCAGCCTTATCAGTGACTGTATCTATGACCTTTGCAAATTCACCCGAGTCATACACTTCGCCAGCGGTTGTAGTAAAAGGCATTGCCGAGGCCGGGATAAAATTTTTGTGACGGAGTTCTATCCGATCCACATCCAGCTGTTGAGCTGCCTTATCCATAAGTCTCTCAATCATGTATATGGACTCGGGTCTCCCAGCGCCACGATAGGCGTCTACTGGCACAGTATTTGTGAACACACCTCGAACCCTCACGCTGAGGGCTTTTACGTCATACACGCCGGGCATCACCTTGATGGCTGCTAGAGTGGGTATGAACGGGCCAAAGTTTGACAGATAAGCGCCCATATTAGCTATGGTATCAACGCGCATTCCGAGAATTCTATGGTCGGAATCGAATGCAATGTCCACCTTTGTCACATGGTCCCGTCCCATAATATCCGAAATAAAAGAATCTCCTCTCTCCCCAATCCATTTAACGGGCCTACCCAATTTTTTGGACGACCACACGCAGAGGGCTTGCTCTGGATAGTAAAATGATTTCATTCCGAATCCCCCGCCAACATCAGGTGTTATTACTCTGACATTTTCAGGTTCAGTTTTGAGAGTGTGATTTGCGATTTGATCCTTTAGCAGCCAGCCTCCTTGGGTGCAGCTGTGAAGGGTCAGCTTGCCCTTTACGGCATCGTAATCAGCGATGGCCCCCCTTGGCTCCATCGAATTAACAATTAGTTTATTGTTAATTAATTCAAGGCTGACGGTATGAGCAGCTTTATTAAATGCCTCGTCAGTTTTTTGATCGTCGCCGTGCCCCCAATCAAAGGCTAAGTTACCGGGGGCGTCAGAATGAACAACAGGAGCACTCTCCTCCAGTGCCACCGCGGTATCACTTACTGCGTCCAGTGAAGAATATTCAACTTCAATAGCTTCAGAGGCATCTTTTGCCATCAAGAGGTTCTCGGCCACTATGAATGCGATATTGTCTCCCACGTATCTGACGCGGTCAGCGCATAGCACGGGTCGTTGCGGCATAGGTGCTTGGCCTCCATCTCGATTTTCCATCGGCACAAGACAGGGGATGTTATTTACGCCAGCGGCCTCTAGATCAGCCGCTGTGACAATGCCAATTACCCCAGGCATAGATTTCGCCTTTGCACAGTCTATGGATTTAATCGTCGCGTGAGCCACCGGGGAACGGAGCACATAACCATACGTTTGTCCTTCAACATTGATGTCATCCGTGTATGTGCCTTTGCCCGTAGTGAAACGGGAATCCTCTACTCTTCGAATGGGTTGGCTGGTACTAAACTGGACCATGATACCTCTCATATATGCTACAGCTGTTATTTCCGAACGACTAAGTGTACCCAGTTTCTGGATGTGAGCAACTGCCCCATTGTAGCTAATTTATATTTTCGTGGGGATTAAGTATCTCCGCAGATGAGTAAAAGAGTTGCGATTGGCTTTCAGAAGGAGTGCTTTGGGATACTTTTTGGAGTACCTTGTGCGGGGGTGATTTAGGGCAACCGAGGAAAATGGGCGATAATGGTAAAGATTGACAAGGTATATACCCGGGGCGGCGATGAGGGGATTACGTCGCTGGGCAATGGCGAGAGGGTTTCTAAGGATACACTGCGTATTCAGGTCTGTGGTGTTTTGGATGAAGCAAACGCCTCGATAGGTGTGGCCAGGCTGTATGTGGACGAAGATACAGACCTGATGTTGGCCCGGATTCAAAATGATCTCTTTGATTTAGGAGCAGACTTATGTGTACCGGTTCCACCGGAGGGCAGAGATAAGCTGCAAATTGGGCCAGCGCAGGTAGAGCGTCTCGAAGAGGAGATAGATCAAGTGAACGCCCGATTAGGCCGCCTTAACTCTTTCATCCTTCCAGGTGGATCTGAGGCTGCCGCATTCCTCCATGTGGCGAGGTCTATAGTTCGGCGGGTGGAAAGGTTGGCGTCTGCCTTGACCAGGGCGGAACCAATATCAGGGTATTGTTTGCCATATTTGAATAGGTTGTCGGATCATCTGTTCGTTCTCGCTCGTTCTCAAAATGAGGATGGAAAAAAAGATATTTTATGGGTGCCAGGTGAAAATCGGTAGAATGGTGGATAGGCGACTTGCCGCTGCGGCTCTGGTTGTGGTAGTCAGAGTCTATGTTGGATCGAATTTCTGCTCTTCTATCAAGGGGCCCCGCAAAAAGTGGGATGGCCAAAGATCAGGTGCCTGAAAAGCAGTTAGCTGCAGTAGCCCTGCTTATTGAAGTGGCTTATATGGATGACGACTTTGAGATTGTGGAGCGGAGCCGGATCGCAGAGTTGATTGGCAGATACTTTGATTTGGATAGTTCTGAGTGTGACGTCTTGATGGAAGAGGCGGAGGCGGCAGCCCGTGATTCCGGCCAGTTGTATGAATTTACGAGGGTCATAAATGATAATTACTCCTTGGAGGAGCGCGTAGAGTTGATGGAGTTGCTTTGGGAGGTGGTATATGCGGATGGTGAAGTCCATGATATGGAGACAGGGTTACTTCGCAAAATTGGTGGATTGATATATGTATCAGATAAAGATCGTGGGTTTGCTCAAAAACGGGTAGCAAAGCGTGTCGTTGGTGGTACTGCATAGGGTGGATTACGATGAAAAGAATTAGGGAATTTAGTAGATGGTGAGGAGGGAAATGGCGCGATGACCTACGTCGTGACGGAAATGTGCATTAAGTGCAAGTACATGGATTGTGTGGAGGTTTGTCCTGTTGATTGTTTTTATGAGGGCGAAAACATGTTGGTTATNCATCCGGATGAGTGCATAGATTGCGGAGTGTGTGAGCCGGAGTGTCCTGTGGAGGCCATATTGCCAGATACCGAAGGTGATCTGGAAAAATGGGTCGATTTGAACTCCACCTATGCTGAGAAATGGCCAAATATTACCCGAAAGGGTGATAGCCCTCCTGACGCCGACGATTTCAAAGAAGAGGCGGGAAAACTAGAAAAATATTTCAGTGAAAATCCAGGAACGCAAAGCGAATAGCTGACATTGCTTTCTTATGTAGTATCGATGGCTCGGGTGATGACATCGAATATGGGGCCATAGCGAGTGCTGAGGTGGTAGATTAGTAAAAATATGTAAGAAAGAAGTGAATGGAATGACTAGACCTACGAACAAAAGTGTTAAAAAGATTTTTAAGAAGAAGGACTGGGTGGTGTATCCTGCCCATGGTGTTGGGAAGGTAGTAGGCATAGAAGAGCAAGAGATTGCGGGAATAAAGTTACAGCTCTACGTTGTCGAGTTTGAACGGGAGAAGATGACTCTGAGGGTTCCGTTGGATAAAGTCGAGGCTCTTGGTATGAGGAGGCTGAGTACCAAGGATGAAATGGGCGCCGTTGTTAAGACCCTCAAGGGTAAGGCAAAGATAAAGAGAACCATGTGGAGCAGAAGGGCGCAGGAGTACACGGAGAAGCTCAATTCGGGCAGTCCCGTGAGCGTGGCAGAGGTCCTGCGAGACCTTCATAGAGGAGCGGATCAACCAGAGCAATCTTATAGTGAACGCCAGCTATACGAAGCTGCATTGGATCGTTTAGCCCGCGAGTTTGCGGCTGTCGAGAAGATAGAGCATGAGGCGGCAGAGCAACGTATTGAGGACATCTTGTTGAAAGCTGCCTAGCTTATTTAAAATCCTGTAACGAGGAATTGCGGGTGAGTATAATACAGTTTCTTTGGGTGGTCATGTGTCTGATTGGGAGCGTCGTCCACTGGAGGTTGGCAGGTGCATGTTGAGCTCTCCAAGTTACTTTTCGGCGGGTTAGGCAGGTGATAGCCTCTCTAAAAGGATACGCGCGGGTTTGGGCGGTCGCCGCGGTAAACGGAGACTTCGACCGNCTTAAGGTATTACATGGTCTTTTAGAGGAGAAATTCAGAGAGGGTGATAGGCTTATCTACCTGGGCAACTATTTAGGAGGAAGTGTCGCATCTGCGGAATTGTTGGACGAGCTCCTTCTGGTTCGACGTGCTTTTTTAGCTCGTTTTGGGCTCGTGGATAGTGACATAGTATATCTTCGGGGGCGGCAGGAAGAAATGTGGCAAAAATTACTTCAACTTCATCTTGCCCAGGATCCAGCGGCGGTGTTGGAATGGGTTCTTCCCCAGGGAGTTGACTTTACGCTGAGGGCATATGGAGGAAATGCGGACCAAGGTAGAATGTGGTGTCGTGATGGGGCTCATGCCTTGGCCCGCTGGACCGGTTCGCTGCGGGACGCGATTCGCANTAAACCTGGGCATGGGCAGTTTTTGGCTTCCTTAAAACGCGCAGCCGTAAACAGGGATCAATCAATTTTGTTCGTGCACGCTGGTGTGGACACCGGGCGGCCACTATCTGCTCAGACAGATAGTTTTTGGTGGGGAGATACCGACTATTTGAAGATTGGTCCTCAATATGAAGGCTTTAAGAGGATAGTGAGGGGCTTTGATTCAGATAATACAGGCTTGTCTCTGGAAGGTTATGCCATAACAATAGACAACGGGAGCGGACATGGTGGATCGCTCGAAGCCATATGCTTTGATTCTGGGGCCAAGGTGGTTGATCGTATTAGTGCTTAGTCATTTGTCTGGCCGAATGGACGGGTCAAGGTGAGCATAACCTCCCTGTATCCTGCTATCGATCCTAGGCGCTCCGGAATGCTTGAAGTGGACCTTTTGCACACAGTCTATTGGGAAGAAAGTGGCAATCCAGAAGGGATCCCAGTTCTATTTTTGCACGGCGGGCCGGGAGCAGGCACTGTGCCAGAAAACAGACGTTTTTTCGATCCCAACGCTTATCGTATTATACTTTTTGATCAGAGGGGTAGCGGCCGTTCGACCCCTGCTGGGGAGATCAAGGAAAATACCACTCAGCTTTTAGTCTCTGATATTGAAGTTCTTCGTCGGTTCTTAAATATAGATCGTTGGGTAGTCTTTGGAGGTTCTTGGGGTTCTACATTGGCTTTAATCTATGCCGAGATGTACCCGGGCCGATGCATTGGCTTAGTGCTGAGAGGAATCTTTCTCTGCAGACCCCAAGAGGTAGAGTGGTTCTTGCATGGAGTGCAATCTTTCTTTCCAGAAAATTGGGCAGCTTTCTCGGGGCATCTTCCGTTTGAGGAACGTAATGATTTGCTGAGTAATTACTATAAACGTCTTGTGAATCCAGATCCTGCTATTCATATGCCAGCAGCTTTAGCCTGGAGTATGTACGAAGGGTCGTGTTCGACGTTGATGCCTAACGAACCCAGCGTGGCCCAATTTTCCCAGGGCCAATTTGCCCTCGGCTTGGCTCGTATAGAGGCCCATTATTTTATAAATAATATTTTCTTACCGGAAAATTTTATTTTGGATCATGCGGAGGCGCTTCATAGCATTCCAGGTGTAATTGTTCAGGGTCGTTATGACATGGTATGTCCATTTACAAGTGCAGCCGATCTAAGTAGAGCATGGGGTAGGGCCCAGTTGAATGTGGTGCCAGACGCAGGTCATTCCTCTTCAGAGGAGGGAATCATGAGGGCCCTAATCAAAGCTACTGATGAAATAAGAGATGGAGGGGTCGTATGATTTGTGACCAAGCCGTGGGACGGCTTTTTGCGGTATTGTTCTTTTCCATTTTGGGAGTTGGTCTTGCCGCTAAATGCGGTGCGGGAGAAGTGGGGTCTCCTACTCGAGAGAAAACTTTGGGATTTGACCCAGATTTCATAGTGTTTGGATTGGGTGGTTTCGACGTCAACGACAACGAAAAGGCGGGTCAATTTGAGGTTCAGGCCAGGTTCCAGAAACGAATCTGGTTCTTCAAGCCTCAAATTGGAGCGTTTGTCACCACCAAAAGTGGGTTTTATGCGTATGGGGGAGGCTCTGTAGATTTGTTTCTTGGAAGGCGATACGTTGTCTCGCCGAGCTTTGCCGTTGGCTTTTACCAAAAGGGGGATGGGAAGGAACTAGGTGGGGACTTAGAATTTCGATCCGCCCTGGAAATAGCCTATCGGCTGCGGAACCGCGCTCGAATAGGTCTNCAAGTCGGNCACCTTTCAAATGCAAGCATATTTGATGCAAATCCGGGCACTGAGTTTGCGATCATTAACTACTCTTTCCCTACTGATGTGTTTTCTCGCTAAGGCCTTATTTGATGTTTGCGCTGCTAAGTGAGTATTTGAGTAGGCAGTTGTATTTTTTGCATCTAAAAGGTTTGCCTTGACCGTGAAGCCAACTTCCGGGTACGAAAAGACTGCGTCCCCTTAGCTCAGCTGGATAGAGCACCAGATTCCTAAAGCGATTGGGTGCCGTATAGGAAACTATACGAGTAGAACTGCTCAAATTCGGGGAAACCTTTGGCATGGCAATCCCGAGCCAAAACCTAAAGTGGGGAAGGTGTAGAGACTAGACGGGCAGCATCTAAGGTTTATGTGAACTAGGATGAAGGGATAGTCCAACAGGGCACGCTTCGGTGACAATGAAAATTGTAGCCCTGTTGAATCTGGGGGTCAGAGGTTCGAATCCTCTAGGGGACGCCAAATTTATGAAACAACTTTGGNCCGACTATGGCTAACACTCCCTGTTGGTAGGAATAATCTGTTATTCATAGCCAAAATAGCAACTAAATCCGAATTNTACAGTGGTCTAGTCAACAAAGAAGATGACTGTTAAAAACATGGTCTCGAGCTGTCCAACTGGAGGTTAAAATGGGTAAGGTTCTGGTGGCTGTAGCCACATTAGTGCTGTTTCTCCTGCCCACAGCTTCCCAAAGTGAGACTCCTATAGTTGTAGGAAAGATGGCCGAGCTTATTCTTAAATATGGCGATGTCTCAAAGACAGAGTGTGGAACGAAATACAAAAGAAGATGGAAATTTTGTACTTCTGTGGTCCAGATAAATGACGTTAATGATGAGGTCAGGGAATATGTCGGTGTGTGGAAGTGTATGCGGTATCTAAATGACGATGGCGATCATCTGAATATTGTTTGTCGCAAAGATATTGGAAATCCATAGCCCGCAGGAAAAAGGGTTGGCAGTATCAAGGGAACGAGGTTTCTTCAATTTAGCCATATCGTATGTTAGGGGTTCCCAAAAAANTTTTTAAACTCCATCAAATATAATGACGTTGCGTGCAACTTCGCCAGTTTTTAGTTGATCAAGCGCGGCATTAACTTGATTGAGATGTATGTGCCTATTTAGTAGTTTATCAAGCTTTAGTTGTCCGGAAAGATAGAAGTCAACATACCTAGGCATGTCTATGCGAAACCGATTAGAGCCCATTTGACATCCAATTAATTTCTTTTCTTGTAGGAAATCTGCGGCATGGATTTCTATTTTCATGCCATATGGTACCATCCCTATTATGGTTGCTGTACCACCTGGACGCAGCATCTCAAACGCTTGCTCTGTAGTTTTCTTCAGGCCAATCGCCTCAAAGGAAAAATGTACGCCGCCCGATGTCAGTTCCTTAATATGTTCGACTGGGTCGGCCTTGGTCGCATTTACAACTTCCGTTGCCCCAAAATCTTTAGCAAGTTCTAGCTTATCTTCGACCTGGTCTACGGCAATTATTCGTCCTGCCCCGGAAAGAAAGGCGCCGTTAATGCAAGATAAACCTACACCACCGCATCCAATTACGGCCACTGTTGCGCCAACCTCAACTTTGGCGGTGTTATGAACTGCGCCAACACCAGTGGTCACACCACATCCAATAAGGGCCGCTTTATCTAAGGGCATGTCATTCCGAATTTTTACGAGAGCATGTTCATGGATTAGCATTTGTTCAGCGAATGATGAGAGATTCGCAAATTGTTCTATTTTTCCATTTTCTTTGAATAGGCGAGGGGCTTCGCCCTTGGGACGTCGCGTCTCTTTTCCGTTACAAATGGATGGATGGCCAGTAATACAGAATTCGCAGTGACCGCAAAAAGCGGACAGGCAGGTGATAACATGGTCGCCAGGTTTAACATAGGTGACATCCGCCCCCACTTGCTCCACAATCCCCGCCGATTCGTGCCCCAGTACGACTGGTAATCGGTAGGGATACAGCCCCTCCACAAAATGCAAATCGCTATGACAAACACCAGCCGCCGCTGTTTGAACTAAGACCTCTTTAGCACGCGGCTTATCAATGGTTACGTCCTCTACTACGAGAGGTTTTCCAACCTCATGAAGTACGGCAGCTTTCATGGTGGTGCCTCGTGTCTAGTTTTGCAGAGAGATTAGCGTGGCTTTCAAAATATGGCAATCATGGTGCCTGAATGCAGGAACTTTTTTGGTGCTCATGTTTGAGACGCTCTGGCATCAATTCATCTTTTGGCAAAGCAGGGTCCATAATATCCCATGGTTGAGCGCTTGATACATAAATATCCCTGCTAGGTTTATACCATTCAGGATTATCGAGGCTTCCTGCATAAAGGACTTTCCCTCCCGGGCGTGCTCCATTTTCTAAGAAGAGGGGAGATCCGCAAGACGTGCAAAACGCCCGCCGCATTGGGTGCCCCTTATCGGCTATCGTCTCAAACCAATTAGGTTTTCCTTTGATTAGAAAAAATTCTTCGGCGCGGATTAAAACGGCGGCAAAATATGCGCTGCCTGTCGCTCTTTGGCAATCTCTGCAGTGGCAATTACCCATATATCTNGGGGTGCCGGTACATTTATAGCGAATGGCTCCGCAGGCACATCCTCCCGTGAATGGAATATCCATTATTTACTCCCTTTCTTTCTTACTATTAAAAACACGTTGCATATACGACGATGCCTCTCTCTTGGCTCAGATCCAACGGGTTCTCACGTTGTGCTGCAAGGTGTAATGCACTAGTTCAGAGGGAAGTATTTAAGAAATCTATAAGTATTTTTGATACGGCCTCCGCTTGTTCTTGTTGAACCCAATGGCCTGCGTTCTCTACTAGATAGCAGCCACGCATGTCGGTTAAGGCTGAGTTTTTCATTGCTTCAAAGGCGCCAGGTTTTTGATATATGCCCCAATCTTTGTTACCAGCAATGAAGGCAGAAGGCACGTCAATGGTACGACCAATAAATTCTTGAAGTTCAATAGCGAACCTTCCAGTGGTTCCAACACGATAGTATTGCAGTCCTCCTTGGAATCCAGTTGAAGAGTATGTNTCCGCGTANAAACGGAGTTCTTTATCACTCAGCCATGTGCACTGACGGATGTGTTCCGCAGAAGGCATTTCTGTCTCAACAGTTTCTGGCATGGTTTGGTTGAGGTTCATAACATAGTAGGTTGGTAATTTTGCAAGTTCCGTGGCCGACCAAGATATTAAGGGGTGAGGTTTATTTTTTATCCAATCCGCGCTCTTATGGTGATAATAGGCGCGGAGAAATTCAAGCATACCCTGCCTGCAGTTTACCATTTCGTCATTTGCTTCACGGCTGGAATAGTACCACTGGTAGTGTTTGCGAGGTGGAGAGAGATTGGCCAAGGCGTCGTGTATATCGTCTTGATGAGTTTTATGGTAACACCCAGGCTTTTGANGTTGAGGTACCCCGCCAAATGGTGCGCTCATTAACACGACTGACTTAAATATGTCGGGCCGAGCTAATGCGCTATAGGCGGCTACTGGGCTTCCGAAGTCGTGTCCTACAACGGANCAGCTTTCATGTCCCAATGCTGAAAGAAGGCCCATGTTATCTTTTAGAAGATTGGAGAAGCTGAACTTTTCTAAATCACCATCAAAATCATCACTCCATCCAGTAGTAGCTCCGTATCCCCGAAGATCTGGTGCTATTACGTGGTAGCCGTGGGCGGCTAGTGGTAGAATGACCTTACGCCAACTATAGGCAAGTTCTGGGAACCCGTGCAGCAAAAGAACGCAATGCTTTCCTTGTTCCTCGAACCCCGCTTCTAAAAAATTTACATTCAGCCCATTAGAATTATCAATGGCCCTTGCGCGGATGCCTGCTGGCAATTCAGGGTACTCCGGTTTTCGAATTTCGATCATAGTAATTATGCTTTTCGGTCCGTGGATATTTTGGGGAAAGGCTGCACTAAAATTAATTTATTCCCTAGGTGTTCGGAAGAAGTCATATCTGCTCGACGATTTTATTTTTAATTCAACTCCAACAGTATCCCGCATGATTGTTACAGGAATAAGACTTCCGGCTTCACCGACACTCCATATCCTTCGATAAAGGTCAGCTACATCTTCGATTGGGTTTTTATCCACTCGCAAAATAATATCCTCAGGTTGAAGTCCAGAGTGGTCGGCAGGCCCTTCTGGTGATACGTGTATTAAGGCTGGCCCTTTCTGGGTATCGGCGGCAAATATACCCAACCAAGGCCGAGGCGGGCGTTGCGCACGCCCTTTTGAAAGTAAATCGTCTAAAATAGGTAGCAAAAGCTCAGTTGGGACAAACATATTTCCTTGAGACTGTGTAGTTCGCTCTGCTATTTCATCGAGTAATAGCGACCCTATCCCTTTGATACGACCATCCGTGCCTACAAGCGGTGCGCCACTCCATTTTGGGTGGGCCGGTGAGGTGAAAATTGCGTTTTCAATTAAATACTCCCAATACCCGGCAAATTCCTGTCTTCCCACAACGTTGGTGCGCACTGGCGGTTCCTCGTCGCCATAGGCTACCACACATACTTCCTCTCCTTCGCTTAGACTAGAGGAGTCTCCAAGTTCCATGGGTGTGAGGTTTAATGGCTCGCGAGCACGTGCTAGGCCAAAACCCGATTCGAAGTCGTATCCCACAAAATCAGCCGCTACCCATTCAGAGTTCTGGTTACGAATCCAAATACGATTTGACTCTAGAAGAAGGTAGCCAATCGTTAATACAGTCCCATTGTTATCAATGAGTACGGCACTTCCTTCTCTCTCAGAACCCAGGTAGGAAGCGGTGTGAGCCTGAGAAGGAACTTCCGCTCGTATAGCTGTGACCGAATGAAGATACTCACTGCTTTTGAGTGCGGGTTTCAATACTATATTTTTGCTTGGCTCTGCTTTTTTTNGGCCGTCGCTTTCGGTTTCAGACACTGGATGTCCTCGTTGCTGAGTGAGTAACATTTTCTCTGTAATTCATGATCAACTATAACACAATACCATTTATGGGTGACCTTATAATCTGGATTCAATTCTTCTGGTGAACTGAGCGGTGGGGGTATTTATGATACTTTAGTTAGTTAGGTGATTTATCTAAAACAAGGCGTGTTTTATCTCTCCAGAGGGATTTTTCTGCGAAATAAGGGGAGTAATATAAGGGCTAGGAGGGAGAGCAGAGCAGTACTCTTTGTTACATCGTTAAAGGCCATGATCATGGCTTGTTGGGTAACCAAGTCAATCAACAGGGTTAACCCAGCGTGGTCGGCGGTAGGGGATTCACCGTATTGTCCTCTAAAAAGATTTCTAAGCGTTGGGATGGATTCTCCAACGGATGGTTGGTCAAATGAGACGGTATCTGCAATTTCCGAGTAATGGCGGATGGTGTTGTTCTCCAATTGGGTGCTGCCAACTGCTATTGCAATTGCGGCACCAAGCCGCATAAAGAGACTGTACAGGGAACTGGCATTTTTGACCTTTGTAGTCTCGATAGACCCAAGGGCTAGTACGACACAGGAAAGCCAACAAAATTGTGAGGAGATTCCTCTAATTACTTGGGGAAGGATAAGTTCGGAAAAGCCGACATCAGCTGTTAAGTTTCCTTGCAGCCAATTACCAATTGCCATTCCGCCAAATCCAATGAGTGCAAGCCAGCGCAAATGCAAAACACGGACAGCCATTCCGGCTAGAGGACTGGAAAGTCCCATGCTGATGCCTAACACCACGATTATTGTGCCTATTTGGAACGTATCAATAGCTCGAACTTCGGCTAGATAGAGGGGTAATAAAAAGAAGGGTACAAAAAATACAGCACCATACATGAAGGTATAAAAGCAACCAATTGAGAAATCCCTATTGGCAAAAATAGTCAGGTCTACAACTGGGTGTTTGCAGGTCAATTCTCTCCAAATGAATAAATAGGCAGATATCGCGCCGGTTGCGGTAAAAGCTAAAATTAGTTTTGAGGCAAACCAGTCATGTCTTTTTCCTTCTTCGAGCACTACGATCAAGAATAGTAATGCTATGGCGGCCAGTGAGATTCCTAGAAAGTCAATGTTTTTTGCAAGTCCGAATTCGGCTTTATCGATTTTGATAAACACGATAGAAGCAAACATAAGGATAATCCCAACTGGTACACTAAGCCAAAACATCCAGCGCCAGCCAAGTGCTTCGGTAATCCAGCCTCCCACAAGAGGAGCAATAGCGATTGGGGTGACTAAGACAAATGACAAGATGGTCATTACAATGGTCTGCCTATTTTTCGGGAAAACGTGGTAGGTCGTCGCGAAAACGAGTGGCATAAGTGCACCACCGCAAAATCCCTGCAATGCACGGAACACAATCATGGATTCTATGTTCCAGGCTACGCCGCAGCCTATACTTGCCAACGTAAATCCAAATAGACATCCTGCAAATAGCCATTTGGTCGAAAATAACCTGCACAGCCATCCTGCTAATGGCAGCATGATAACCTCGGCAATCAGTGCTGATGTAAGGACCCAACTGATTTGTTCTGGCCCAATTGCCAGTCCACCCTGAATTTCCTTGAACGAGCTGTTGACGATCTGGATGTTAATCAATCCTAGATATGTAGCCATGCACATGATGACAAAACCGGTCAAAGTCGAGGGAGTTGGTTGGTTTTCTGTGCTTTGCACTGGACTAATTTCCTGTCAAAGGGCGTGGCGGGNTCGGGNCCGAGCCCCTACCCGTCAGGGCACTTAGGTCATATAACTAGCGGCGTTTGGCGCATTGTCAGGTGATTTTGCGTCTAGGGATGATCGTGCCAAATCTTTGTTGGTTAACTTTTGTCGAATCAAGGGCAGATGTTCGCGGCCCCAATATAGCTCTCCATCTAGGACATACATTGGAACACCGAAAACTCCAATGGCTTCCGCTTCCTCTCGTATTGCATCGTGGAGAGCTGGTCCTTTGCCCACAACAAAGTCCTGGAACTTTTCTGTATTGACCTTTGCTTCCTGCAGTACAGCCTTAATGATCTCAGAATTTTCAATATCTAGCTCCCTGCGCCAAAATCGTTTGAATATCATATCGCTATAAGGTTCAGCCTTTCCCTGCTCCTTGGCGAACAAGAGCCCCATGTTGGCCAATGTAGAATCCCAGATTTTTTGAGGTCCGCGGACAGTTAGACCTGTCAGGTTAGCATACCTTCGGGCGTCCATGTACGAGTACCGAACTCGCCTCCACTGGTGNGCGCTACGTTGTTCCTCTATTACATTCCCTTGCTTGTCCACTGTTGCACTACCAAGAAAATCAGGTATATCCAAGGTATACGGGAGCCACTCTATGGCTACGAGAAAATCTTTTTCCAACTTCAAGGTCGGTTCGATCGCCAAATAAGCGTAGGGGCTTTTGTAGTCNATGTAGACGGTAATAGGCTCTTGCATAGTCATCTCCCACCCCTTTGACATTAACACTTACTACACATAGAAGAAACGTTGGAACGAACTAATCGCTTGATATTAATTACTGCATTGTTTGGCAAAGTAGTATTTTTTTTAACCTCTACGCGGATGTCTGCAAGTGGTATTTGATCTACGAGGATATTGATGAAAATTTTACTGAGTGTTGGGGTATTACTTGTCTTGTCGATGGTAACAGTCAGGGATGCGGCCTTAAGCAACGATAATTTTGCGGGGATCTTTTCTCCTGCTTTCAGTGAAATTAGTGGCTATGTGTCAGGAGAGGTTTCGTTTTTTCCGAAAGTCGGTTTGGCCGGTGCGGAAGATAGGGCCCGGTTTTCCTTGGCCGTGGAACCGGAATATTATTTGGAGTATGATGGGGGGGCTACCATAACTTTCAGGCCCTTCTACCGATTTGATTCTGTGGACTCCAGCAGGACTCACGGCGATGTGAGAGAGCTTTTGTTTCAATCTTCCGGAATGGATTGGTATCTGAGCCTTGGAGTAGGCAAGGTTTTTTGGGGAGTGGCGGAATCCAAGCATCTCATTGACATAGTGAACCAGACAGATGTTGTTGAGGGTCCTAATGGGGAGGCGAAGTTAGGGCAGCCTATGGTGCATTTATCCACTGACTTAGGGCTGGGGTTTTTGGATTTTTTGGTCATGCCTTATTTTCGTGAGAGGGAATTCCCATCCCGAAGTGGGCGCTTCCGAGATGNACTACTGGTTGATTCAGCTAAGAGTAGCTACGAGACCAAGCTCGAGCAGTGGCACCCTGATGCCGCTATGAGGTATACTGTGAGCCTTGGAAACTGGGACTTAGGGCTTGCTCAATTCTATGGCACCAGCCGAGAGCCGAGCCTTGCTCTTGGGGTTACCGATGACGGGAACACAGTGTTTGTTCCGACCTACGAGGTAATTTCACAGACAACTCTAGATCTTCAGCTCACCAGTGGTGTGTGGCTGTGGAAGTTAGAGGGAATGGTAAGATCAGGCCAGAAGAATGTTTTTGGTGTGGAACAGAATTATTACTCTGGTGTTGGAGGCGTCGAGCATAACATATATGGTTTCGCTGGAACCTATGCAGATTTGGGCATATTGGTCGAGTACATGAGGGATAGCAGGTTAACCGCAGCAACCGACCCTCTCAGCAACGATATTTTTATTGGCACTCGCTTAGCCTTAAACGATGAAGCGGATAGCCAGGCGTTGTTGGGTGTCCTTCANGCCACCAACTCGAGTACACGACAATATTTTGTAGAGGCAAGCCAAAGAATATCGGATGGGGTAAAGCTAACCTTGGAAGCCCAGTTGTTTAGTGCCGTAGAGTCCAATGATCCACTGCAAGGCCTAAGGGATGACGATTTTTTGCGTCTGGAATTGGCCTATTATTATTGATTTTGGCTAATTTTGGGCCAAAGAGTCAAAAAAGCCTACTTAATAAGGGATTTTTTGGGGTAATGACTTGAACGAATCGGCTTCCATTTCTAAATTAGCCGAGAGATTTATAGTACTCTTCCCCAATATGAATAAGGGCAATTGTGCTAACTAGATATAGAGAATAGAGACTAAGGCAACTAAGGGTTGTAGAAAGGTTGATGATGGCCACCTTGATAGAGGTGGAATCCTTGTCGAAGCGATTTGGTTTGATCCAAGCTGTTGACTCGGTTTCCTTCAATGTACAACGGGGCGAGGTTCTCGGGTTTCTGGGCCCTAATGGTGCGGGTAAGTCTACAACCATGCGAATGATTACAGGTTTTCTTTCGCCAACTTCAGGAACAGTTCAGTTGTGTGGACACGATGTTTCTGAGAACGGGCTATGGGCGCGCAAGAATTTGGGATATTTGCCAGAGGGTGCGCCATTATACGGAGATATGAATCCGTTAGAGTTTCTCCGTTTTACTACTAGCGTTCGTGGAGTAGAGAAGGAGAGCGCTAGTAAAAGTATTTCCAGGATGGTTGACCAACTTGGTTTGGGGCCCGTGCTGGGGCAACCCATAGATACATTATCAAAAGGATTTAAGAGGCGAGTTGGTTTGGCACAGGCTGTGCTGCACGATCCCGATGTCCTCATTTTGGATGAACCCACTGATGGATTAGACCCTAATCAGAAGAGAGAGGTTAGAAGGTTGATAAGGGATATGGCGCGTGCCAAGGCTATAATCATATCTACGCATCTCCTCGAGGAGGTAGACGCTGTTTGTACGCGAGCCATGTTAATTAACAAGGGAAAAATAGTGGTTGATTGTACGCCCGACGATTTGGCGGCTCGGTCACGATACCGGAACGCTATAACTCTTCGAGCATCAATAGAGACTGGGGACGATCTTCGCATTACGTTAAAAAGTATGCCTGGGGTTTCATCCGTTGAAGTCTTCAGTGGGGATGATGGGCAGGACCGCTGGATTGTCTTTCCTGAAAAAGGAAGGCTTATGGTTAGTGAGGTGACGCGGCATCTTCAAGACAAGGGGTGGGGCATAGATGAGCTGCGTGTAGATAGTGGTCGCTTAGATGATGTGTTTCGTGATTTAACGATTGGAGGAGACCGCTAGGACGCCGTTTGGTGCCAGCGTGTGTAGACTATGGATCAAACAATCAGCATTTTTAAGCGTGAGTTTTCGGGGTACTTTTTAACGCCGATAGCGTATGTCTTTATCGTAATTTTCCTTTTCATGAATGGCGTGTTCACTTTTTTTATGGGCGACCTCTATGCGAGAGGACAAGCAGATCTGGAGCCTTTTTTTACATGGCACCCTTGGCTCTATTTGTTTCTTATACCAGCGCTTTCAATGAGACTNTGGGCGGAGGAACGTCGCTCAGGCACAGTCGAGCTTTTAATGACACTTCCAGTCACAGTGTGGCAGGCGGTTTTAGCAAAATACTTGGCTGCGTGGGCATTTACAGGGATAGCTCTGCTGTTGACCTTCCCTGTATGGGTTACCGTAAATTATCTTGGGGATCCAGATAATGGNGTGGTNATTGCTGCTTATCTGGGAAGTTTCTTGATGGCTGGAGCTTATTTGGCTATTGGGAGTTGTATTTCTTCCTTAACAAAAAACCAAGTAATAGCATTCGTTATTACGGCTGTAGTATGCTTCTTATTTACGGTTACGGGCCTGCCAATGATTACCAATCTCTTTGCAGGTTGGGCGCCCCAACTAATAGTGGAAGCAGTCACTTCTTTGAGTTTCGTATCCAACTTTCAGGACCTATCTCGGGGTGCAGTGGACCTCCGAAATCTAGTGTATTTTGTATCGTTGATAGTGTTCTGGCTTTTCTTAAACACGATAGTCCTTAGTAATCGTGACNGGGCATAGAGAGGGCATCTTATGGCCGAAAAATTGATTCAAAGAAAGAAGGCGTTCGGAGCCGTTGCTGTTTCCCTTGCGCTTCTTCTTCTCTTGGCGGTGAATATTTCTAGTAATACCGCGCTTAGGGGGTTGAGAGTAGATCTGACGGACGACAAGTTGTTCACTCTATCTTCAGGGACAAAGAGTCTATTGAATAGTTTGGAAGAGCCGGTTCGACTCCGTTTGTATCTTACACAAAGTCTAGCTAACCAATATCAACCTATTCAGGACTATTCGAGGAGAGTAAGGGATTTATTGGCAGAGTATGTGGCTGATTCTGGTGGGAAGGTAACATTGGAAGTAGTCAATCCTGAGCCATTCTCAGATGCAGAGGATGAAGCTGTAGCATATGGCTTACGAGGGGTGCCCGTCGACGCCGCTGGCGATAAGTTGTATTTTGGGTTAGTTGGCACCAATACAGTTGATGATAAATCTGTGATCGAATTCTTCTCTCAAGAACGCGACGCATTTTTAGAATATGATTTGACACGTCTGGTTTACGAAATTTCAACGGAGAGCAAGCCTGTAGTTGGAGTTATCTCGTCTCTAAATATGTTTGGGGGGACGGGAGATCCACAGCGTGGTGAACCTGCTCAGTTGCCTCCCTGGACTATAATCACCCAGCTGCAACAGATGTTTGATATACGTCTGGTAGGGCTAGATGAGATTAATAATGAGTTGGACATGCTTTTGGTTGTGCACCCAAGAGACTTGTCACCCATGGGTCGTTATTCGATCGATCAATATGTGCTTGGTGGGGGCCGAGCTCTGATTTTTGTGGATCCATTATCTGAAGAGGGAGCGAGAAATCCCGACCCAGAAAATCCCTTGAACCCGCAAGGCTCTAACTTGCCTGACTTGCTGGCTGCTTGGGGTGTGGAAATGGATGCAGGAATGATTGTGGCGGACGGCGCTGCGGCTCAGAGAGTCCAAACAACTTCCAATGGGAGGTCCATCGTTATTCCTTATTTACCTTGGCTTGCCTTTGAAGAAGTAAATTTTAATCAAGACGAAATAGCAACAAGCCAATTGGGCCGTGTTACTGTGAGGAGCGCGGGTCATCTGAAAAAACTGCAAGACGTTGAGGTGGACTTTATTCCCCTGATTCAAACTTCGACTAGCACGATGTTGTTGGAACGTTTTAAGGTTCAGTTTGGAGGGGATCCTAAAAGGTTGCTTGATGATTTTGTCCCAGAGGGTAATAGTCATACGGTGGCTGTCCGCATCACTGGTGAAGTCCAAACGGCGTTTCCAGGAGGGCCGCCCTCTGAAGAGAGTGAGCAAATGGTCGAGGCCGTGCCTCCGTCTCATCTTGTAAAATCAAAAGGCCCAATAAATATCGCAATAATTGCGGATAGCGATATTTTAGTAGATAGTTCGTGGGTTCAGAGCCAGCAATTCCTAGACCAAGTGCTTGCGATTCCTATGGCAGATAACGGTGCCTTGATCGCCAACCTGATAGAGTTGTTTGGTGGTGGTCCGGAGTTAATTGGTTTGAGGACCAGAGGCACTGGGCAGAGGCCATTTGTGATTGTGGACCAACTTCAGAGGAAGGCGGAAATAAAATTTCGGGAGACAGAACGAGGTCTTCAGCAGAGAATGGAAGAGACCGAACGCAAACTTAGTGAAATGAGAAGGTCGGACACTGATTCTCTAGAGCTTTTAACTGTGGAGCAGTCGGTAGCTATCGAGGCATTTAAGGTTGATTTGCTAACGATACGGAAGGAGCTACGGGATGTGCGTCATGAATTACGGAAGGATATTGAGGGACTTGGTACGTTATTAAAAGTTCTCAATATTGGTGGAATACCGGTACTTGTCGGTATCGTAGCTTTATTGGTGTTTTTAGTGCGACGTCGTCGTCGGCTCCGTAGTCTCGGTGTACACTAAGAGCTATNGATATTTTTGCATAGGATAATAGTAGGGTATGCGACGAAATAGCTTATTTGGTTTGGGGCTGGCCGCGGTTGCCGCGGTTGTTCTTACGATTGTGTTGGTCNGCCGGGAGGCATCAGAAAACCAAACACTGGATGGCAACGAGAGAATGTTTCCGGAATTAATGGGCCGGGCCAACGATGTATCTATTGTAGAGGTCGTTAGTGGTGGAGGTGAGAAATTTTCTATTGAACGAGTGGGCGAGCGTTGGGTTGTGCCACAAAAGAGTAATTATCCTGCTGAATTTGAGGTGGTGAAGAAGATAATAATGGATGTTGCTGAGCTGGAATTAACTGCACGGAAGACGAATGATCCGGAGCGTCATGGAGTCCTCGGTTTAGCCGGTCCATCGGCCGAGGTAGGGAGTGCTTTGGCTGTTCGGTTATTGGATCAAGGGGGTGTCTCATTAGCTTCGTTGCTTGTCGGGGATAAAGATCGNTCTGGGCGGGACCTGAGGTATGTTCGGTACCCGAATGATAATCAANCGTGGCTCGGAAGTGGTGGTCCAGAGGTTGCTGTGGATTTGCTCGGTTGGGTTGATAAGAAGTTAATGAGTATACGGCATGATCGAGTTCGAAAGATTTTCTTCTCACATAAGGATGGGAATAGCGCGGAATTGGAACGTCTTGATCGTGCCTTATTTAAGTATTCGGTAAATAACCTTCCGTCAGGAATGAAGACGGCATCTCCGGCGATTGTCAATGCATCAGGGGGAGCCTTGTCGTTTCTCCAGTTTCTTGATGTAAGGCCGTTATCTGAGATAGATGCTGGAGCAGAGCCTGTGACCCGCACAAAATTGCAAACGTGGGATGGGCTTATAGTAACTGTATCTATGTTTGAACTTGACGATTTGATTTGGGCTCATATCAGTGCTGTTTTTGATCAACAGCTCCTTGTCCCGTTGGAGAAGTCAGTGGAAGCTGAAGACAGCAGTGAGGGCTTGGATAAAGTTCGATCCATGCAGCGGGAGGCTCAAGAGATAGAGAGCCGGCATAGCCAGTGGGTTTATCTGATAGAGGATGAAAAGATACAGAAGCTGCGCCGAAGGTCAGAGGACCTCATGACGCCTGATATTCCTGAAGAAGGTTCTGATGTATCCCCTGCCGTTGAGCCGAGTGAATAAGATTTGGGTTAATCTATTCCTTGCTTCCTAACATGGCCGACCCTAATGACCGAGGGTCTCTTAGCGACCAACGGCCCCCATCCACGGTGGATAGAAAATTCCCTATTATCCCATTAAAAATATCGGGCTCTTCTAGATTAATTGTGTGGCCGCTCCTTGGAAGAATGCTGAGGCCCGCACTTGGTATTGTGCGTTTTAGATAGAGTGATGGTTCTAAGCATGGCTCGTCCTCATCGCCCGTAACTATCAAGGTTGGCACTAAAAGTTCCTTTAGCTCATCTTGTATATCGTAAAGTGAAGGCCTGGTTTTTTGATATCCTCGCATGGTATTAGCTGCCCCCGCGGCGGAGTGCTCTGATAATTGCCTTTTGAATTCTGCCCAACCACGGGGATTTTTGTTTTGGAANTGCACTCTGGTGCTGCTCTCTGCGTAAAAATCCGCTACTGCTTGGGAGCCATTGCGATCATACTCGAGGGCTACTTCTTCCGCATCCGCTATAAATTTATCCCTATTATTCTTGTCTGCTCCGTAACCACAGCCAGTGACCGATAAGCTTAATGCTCTCTGAGGGTGCCGTAAGCCAAAGTGGAGCGTCGCAAATCCACCCATTGAGAGGCCGACTATATGGGCTTTTTCAATGCCGAGGTGATCCAGAANCTGGGCGGCATCGTCAGCTTGGATATCTTGTTTGTAGCATTCAGGCTCAGGTGGTATGTCTGATGGAGGGTAACCCCTTGCGCTATAGCATATACAACGATATCGAGAAGAGAAGTGGCGCATTTGTGGCTCCCAACTTCGATAGTCGCCAGCAAATTCGTGAATAAACAAAATAGCTGTCCCGCTTCCCGATTCCTCGTAGTAGAGTTTGACTCCGTCAGAGTTGGCGTATGGCATATCGACCTCAGTATCAATGGACAATATTATAATTACCAGGCGCAAAGTACGATATTGCTTTTAAACTCGCAAATATTTCACCAGAGATAAAAGTTTTTTTTTCCTAGGCCTATGGGCCATCGCCCTTCAGAAAATAATTGGAACTTTAATTGGATGGGGTGGTCGGAGGCCCCCTCAGCGAGCAACCAGAGGACGTTGTCGTAGGCTGCTTCAGCAAGTGCTCCCGCTGCTGCTTTGGGTAAGAAGTCAGTTTCAGAACCAGAAGAGAGCCCAGCTGGGACACTAATACTAACTTTGTTGGCTATTTTGGAGATCTGGTCCAAGGACAAATTTAATAAACCATCACAGTTGCGTGGCGTCTGAACAACAATCGCTTGTTCCCTTAAAGTTCGTCGTACCGTTAGCTCTGTAAAACCGTTGAAATCGGCGTTTTGGGCAGATTTCATGACTACTTTGGCTTCTTCCCAATTCTTAGGGATCTTTATCGGAGCACCCCCGTTGCCAGTTACATCTAGGTANTGGTTAGCAATCACGGAGATATTGGGTGTTAGTTTACTCCCTAGATTATTGAACCAATTAATNTCATNAAGGGAGTGCAGAAAAGTTTCTAGGTCCATTAAACAGTGTGCTGTCATTTGTTTCGGGAAGATTATGTTTGCGTTGCAGGGAGCTGGAGTCCCAAATCAGTAACTACCTGGTTGGCTTGCGATAAGTAATCTTCCCTCATCTCCTCGTTCTTTCTCTGCTTGATGCCCCATTTTCTGAATATACTATTATTTTGCGATCCAGAGCGGCCAAAAAATGCTGGGAGCATTGGGAAATAGCGATTTATTGCCTCCTGTACTTCTTCCTTTTGTTCAGCGTGTTTGCAAAGTTCGGTGCAATATGACTTCCCAAAATCAGCATGGAATCGTTCTTCAGGCATAGTGATGCGGGCAAGTTGTTGAAGGGGATAGAAACTGCACTGCAATAGGTCCTCGACTTGAAGAATNTCCCCTAAATCGGCAAGCAATTTTATGACGCAGAACTCTGGCCATGTTGTTAATGGAAATTCAAAAATCGACAAAGGTTTTTTATTCTCTGGGGTCATGTTTGCCAATGGAATATTAAGTTTTGCACCCAGATCTCTGAATCGGACGTGGTGGCCGTACTCCTCCATGGCGACGCGGCAGGTCAGCCATTTGGAATATGGATCTGGTGCTAAGCCTATGGCTGGTTCGTCAAATACTTGTGCGCCGTAGAGTTCATTAACAGCGTGGCTGATCACAATTTTTTTTACTGCTTCCCTATACTCCAAAGGCATTTCCTGGAATGCCTCTACAGTTTTGACTTGTAGTTCATTATGCATGTGTTGTTTCCTACACTAAGGGTTCAGTATTAAAGGCTTCGAGGTCTGTTTCCAGGGCTAAGAAGTGAGGTTGAAGATTTTTCTCAACTGCATCGGCCAGACTTTCCAATCCTGTTTTTGTCGAAAGTTGTTGTATTGTTTTTGTTGTGGGGCGGGGTTGGCTGAAAAGGAACACTTCTTTTCCTCGAACCATAAAAAGCTGCCCAGTTATATTTTTTGCACGTGGTAAACACAAATAACATACGAATTGTGCAACATATGCGGCCGACACTTTGAGCGCCCGGCTTTTGTATTCTGCTTGAAAGTCATTNGCAGCTTGAATAGTTTCTGTTACCCGGGTCGCGGCAAATGGGGCTATGGCGTTACAGGTTATGCCAGAACGGGCCATATCGTGAGCAACACAACGAGTGAGTCCAACTATTCCTGCTTTACTACTTCCATATGCTGACTGGCCAAAATTTCCATAAAATCCAGCAGTAGAAGTTATATTGACGATTCGTCCTCGGTCGTACGCCGGATCTACTTTAGACTGTTGTCTCAGGATGGGTGTGGCTGCGTTAAGCACATAAAAGTAGGCAGATAAATTGTTGGTTACAACCGCGTTCCAATTCTCCGGATTACTCTTGAAAATGAATTCGTCGCGNAGAATGGCCGCGTTGTTAACGATAACATCTATTCTTCCATACTTTTGCTTGGTTTCCTGTACAAGTTTTGCAGCAGCGTGGGGCTTGCTCAGGTCTTCCACAAAAGCCATGGTTTTGGGCCCAAGTTGCTCGGCTGCGATGGCCGCCGCTGAGGGATCAGGGTTTTCTCCGGTAATGTTGACCCCTGAATCAGCTACGACCACATTAGCCCCTTCACTCGCCATACGCTTTGCGATCGCAAGCCCGATTCCAGTGGCAGATCCTGTAACTATTGCTACTGTCCCATCAAGGTTACTCATTGCTCTGTGGTATCCAGTTTGGCTTTGTCTGCTTCGGTGTAAAAAGCATCAGCGTGGCAGTCTTCTCGGCGCATTCCTAGAAGCTCAAACTTTTGAACTGCATCTTCTACCATNNTAGGGGGGCCGGCTATATAGGATTTGCATCCATCTAAATCACCAAAATCGCTTACTACAGCGTCAGCGACTAATCCGGCGCGGTATGCCCCTCCTCCTGATGTTTCAGACATAACCGGCACATATGTGAGATTGCTATGCATGTCGGATAAGGCCTTGAGTTCTTCTTCTAAGTATAGGTCTCCGGGTGTGCGAACACCAAAATATAAATAAATTCCTTGTTTCATTCCCTTCTTAAGGGCGGACTCCACTATGCATTTAATGGGAGCAAGGCCTGTCGATCCTGCAAGAGCGATAATGGGNCCACTATGAGATTCGCGGAGATACGAGANGCCATAGGGGCCGTCCACCTGCANATTATCTCCAATCTTTCAGATTTGANANAATNTGNTNNCTCACTNTGCCATNNNCAACTTGNCGAATATGAAANTCCAGTTCATTTTTCCCTGGGAGGTTGGCCATAGAAAAATCTCGCGGTGGCATGCCGTCAAATTGCAATGAAGAATATTGGCCTGGAGAAAAGTCATAAATCTCTCCGAGCGCTATTTGGGTGCGGACAATGTAGATGTCATGCGTGGACTTGATTACTTCACTAATTTTGGAGTTCATTGACCTATGAGGATGATTGATGACCTCATCTTGTCCTAAAGGACTGAGTTCGCAGTCGCTCAGCGGAATGGCCCTGCAGGCCAGGATCAAATTCTGTTTCTTCTCTTCCTCAGTCAGTGCAAACTCAGAGTAGGGGGCTAATTCTACTTCTCCACTGTACAGCTCAGATTTACAGGCGCCACAATTACCTGATTTGCACCCACAAGGGTAGTCAATGCCTTCTTCTAAGGCCTGCTCGAGAATAGTTTTCCCATCGGCTATATTGAGGGANTTTGCGTAGGATCGTAAATTAATGGTATGGGGCACTTAGACAAAACTCCTATTAATGAGGTTATGTGAGTTTGTGCCGTAATATCGTGGGAATTTCAATCTTGATCAGTGTGGGTGGCCCTTGGCTTGTTATGGGTTATACTTAGAATTGGTCCGAAAAGAGGAACCTTGGGGGTTAAGAAAGGCTTATGACAGAACTTAAGAATGTGTCACCCGAACGTGCGGCATTTTACCAAGATATTGATAAGCATCATATGGCCCCTTTATGGGAAGTTTTCCAGAAACTCATTACTCCTGTCCCTCGGCCGGCAGCACTTCCGCANTGCTGGCACTATGAGGACGTTCGGGATTGGGTGGTGCGGGCGGGTGAGGTAATCAGCGCAAAAGAGGCTGAACGTAGGGTTTTAGTTCTGGAAAACCCTGGCTTACGCGGACAAACACGAATTACAAATTCTATCTATGCTGGTTTGCAGCTCATTTTGCCTGGTGAGGTGGCTCCAAGTCACCGACATAGCCAGTCTGCTTTGAGATTTATTATTGAAGGTTCTGGAGCCTATACGGCTGTCGACGGAGAGCGAGCATATATGGAGCGAGGGGATCTGATACTCACGCCTCCGATGACTTGGCACGATCATGGCAGTGATGGGACAGAGCCTACTGTATGGCTCGATGGATTAGACATACCAATCATCCAAACATTTGACGCCAGTTTTCTAGAGGGATTTCCAGAAGAGAGCCAGCCTTCCACCCGTCCCCCCGGTGACAGCCGGTCTCGATATGGAAGAAATATGCGGCCCGTGGACTTGAAAGTAATTGATGGCTCGTCGCCTGTTTTTTGTTATCCCTATGAGGAATATAGAGAGACGTTGGAACAAATGCGTGGACAGGATGAATGGGACCCATGTCACGGGCTAAAGATGACCTTTATTAACCCGCTTTCGGGCGGGCCCGTGATGCCGACTATGGCGGCATTTGTGCAGTTATTGCCTAAGGGTTTTAGCAGCGTTCCCTACCGATCGACGGACGGTACGGTCTATTCTGTCGTAGATGGAAAGGGGCGCGTGGAAATTGATGATTTCAAGGTATGTGTCTCTCCGAAGGATGTTTTCGTGGTTCCGAGTTGGTCGTCTTTTCGGTTGTGTGCGGAAGAAGATTTGGTGTTGTTTAGTTTTTCTGACCGCAGTGCGCAGCAGAAATTGGGAATTTGGAGGGAGTTGCGCCAAACAAGTGGGGAAGGTTAATGAGCCAATCACAATTTGCTAACGACTATGTTGTGCCCCTATGGCAGCCGCCCGCGATCCGTGTAACTGGGGGAGGCTTATACCCGGTTCGGAACATTTATTGCGTCGGTAGAAACTACGCCGAGCATGCTCGGGAGATGGGAACCGATCCAGATCGTGAGCCTCCCTTCTTTTTTATGAAGGGGGCTGATTGTATTACGGGTAGTGGCACTAAGATACAATATCCGCCCCGAACCCATAACCTGCATCACGAAGTTGAGCTTGTCTGTGCTATTGGTGCAGCGGGAGCTGATATTGCTGTGAGCAATGCGCGGGATTATATTTTTGGGTATGCCGTTGGAGTTGATTTAACCCGAAGGGATTTGCAACAAAGCATGAAAGAAAAAGGAAGACCCTGGGAGATTGGCAAGTGTTTTACTCATGCGGCTCCCATCGCAGAATTAAAGCCAGTCTCCAATGTCGGACACCCTAGAGAAGGTGAAATTAGTTTGTCTGTAAATGGCAAACTGCGTCAAAATGGGGACCTTAGAGATATGATTTGGTCTGTGGATGAAGTTATTGCAGAACTTTCCACTTACTACAAATTAGAGGCCGGTGATCTTATTTTTACAGGTACTCCTGCTGGAGTGGCGCCAGTAGTAAAAGGTGACGAAGTGCGATGTAGTGTTGCGCGCCTAGAGCCATTGCAATTCGTTGTTTCGTAAATAAGAGTTCCGTCAGCTACAGAAAAAGATTTTTAATTTCGGTTGGTACGGGTCTGGTGGTGATAGACCCATTCTTCTGAAGTATCCCCCATACTCGCACTTCAAAGCCCTTCGCAATCAGGGTTTCGTCTTTGTAGAAATGGTATCCCATACGGAAACTCTTAGTGCCCCACTCCTCAATTCGACTAGTAGCATTTAGAATATCCCCCGGCTTGGCCGCTTTTAGGAAGGATGCTCCCGTGTCCACAAGTGGCCCACCAAGTGCTTGATACCGTTGGCGAAGTGTATCAAGGGTTAGTTTTTGACTAGCAAAATGTAGCCAAAAGCCGCGGTCCATCCATCCATAGAAGTTTGGATAAAATACTATTCCAGCGGGATCACAGTCACCCCAATCCACCCGAATATCGTACTTATAGGACTTAGTCATGTGGGTATCCGTATCGTGGTCTTCCACTCCCTTGGATCAGTTTAATTCTCAGGAGGTGGAGATAGAGAAAGGTATGATATACTATATCCCGCGTTTGGCGTCACGAAATCTGGAGAGTCAGTATGCTCAAATGGTTGAGAGTATGGATTTTTGTTTTATTGGCCCCAACTGTTGCTTGTGCGGAAAGCAACATAAAGATAGGGGTGGTTCTTCCTTATTCGGGTGTGTACGCCCTTTTGGGCAACGAAATTACCGGCGGGTTAGAGTTGGCCTTTGAACAGTATGGCTCAGAGTTTGGTGGTCGGAAGATAATATTGATTAAGGAAGACTCGGAAGTACGCCCCAAAGTGGGTCTAAGTAAGACAAAGAAACTTGTATTCCAGGATAAGGTTGATCTGCTGGTAGGGCCGGTGGCTTCGAATGTTGCCGGTGCAATGCGTGACTTCGTTCATAACGTGAAGGTGCCCTTAATCATACCTAATGCGGGCAACAATCTTTTGACTGGTGAGGAGTGTAGTCCGTGGGTAATACGAACTTCTTTCTCGAACGATCAAATTAATAGATCGATGGGGCCTTGGCTGTTTAACAAAGGATTTCGTACTTTGTTTTTGATGGCCCCAGATTATGCTGCAGGTCACCAAATGATGGATGCTGTTCGCGGCGGCTTCGAGGAAGCTGGGGGGACAGTGGTGGGAGAAGAGTTTCCTCCCCTACGAGAAACAAAAGATTTTGCCCCATATCTTGCTAAGATCAAGGCCCATAACCCAGATGCTCTGTATGTATTTTTTGCTGGGGGTTTGGCCATACAATTCGTCAAACAGTATCATGAATTTGGGATGAAGGAACATATCCCACTATTTGGCGCAGGCTGGCTTACTTCCCCGCTGTTTCTTCCAGCACAAGGGCTGGCTGCCGTAGGTTTCACTGGCGCCTTGAATTATGTGCCCTCTATTGACTCACAGGAAAACAAGGCATTCCAAGCTGCCTTCCAAAGCCGATACAAGAAAGTAGCATCGGAGTTTGCAGTGCAGGGATTTGATACCGGGCGCTTAATTGTAGAAGCTTTGAAGGCTCGGCATGGGGATCTTGAAGATCAAGATGCGTTGTTGGAGGCATTCCATGATGTTGGTTTTGTTGGTCCGAGGGGGCCGTTTCGTATTGATCCCGAAACCAACAATGTGATTCAGGATGTATATATATTTGAAACTCGCCAGGTAGGGGACGTAGTTGAACACGTGATTTTAGATAAGGCATCCAGTGTTAAAGACCCCAGAAACGGTTGCGAGTTGTCGCAGAGGTAAACATAAGTGNTATTNGAGCCAACGTTTTTAGCCAATCAATTCTTAAACGGACTNCAATTGGCNAGNCTATTATTTCTTNTGTCNGTCGGCCTCACCGTTGTNTACGGCCTTATGAATTTTATCAACTTGGCTCATGGAACGTTATATATGCTGGGAGCATATATAGGTTTGAGTATAGTACGGATGACGGGGTCATTTTGGGTGGCGTTCCTAGTGGCGCCCATAGTTGTAGCAGGATTGGGCGCTATTGCACAGGCGACGGTTTTGCGTTGGGCTGGGAATACTGATCCCATGAAGCAAGTGCTTATAACCTTCGGATTGGTTTTTATCGGGCTGGACGCGGTTCGTTATTTTTGGGGTGATTATAGTTATTCTATCCCCTCGCCAATGATTTTTGCGGGAACGGTATCAGTTTGGGGGGAGCCATATCCGAGTTATCGTCTCTTTGTAGTGGGTTTGGGTCTATTGGTTTTTTTAGTCTTGTACTTCGGGCTTGAACGGACACGGCTTGGTGCGATTGTTCGTGCGGGCGTGGATGACCAGGAGATGGCAGTTGCACTTGGGCTGGATATTAAAATGGCCTATTTTCTAGTGTTTTGTGTGGGTTGTGGGTTGGCCGGTCTAGCCGGGGTCGTGGCTGCCCCAGTTTTATCCGTATATCCAGGTATGGATATGTCGGTTCTAATCCTTACATTGATAGTGGTGGTTATGGGAGGACCGGGAAGTCTCCGTGGGGCGGCGCTGGGTGCCTTATTAATTGGAATGTTACAAACATTTGGCCAGGTTTTTGTGCCAGTATTGGCAAGTATAGTAGTGTACATGTTAATGGTTGGTGTTCTATTGCTTCGTCCACATGGACTTTTGCCAATTCGAGCAAAATAAAAGTTTTAAAATGCAAAACTTTCCAGAACAACAACTGCGGGANGCTGTNGCAATTATAGTNATNTGCATTGGACTGCTTGTATGGNTTAANGCAGGATTCTTTGGGCATGAGTTATTGGCCCAAATAGCCATATTAGCGATTTTTGCTATGAGCTTGGATTTGTTAGCAGGTTATAGCGGGCAGGTATCTCTGGGTCATGCGGCTTTCTTCGGTACAGGAGCATATGGGACAGCGGCATTGACGGCTATCTGGGGCTGGCCCTTGTCAGTTGCAATGCCAATATCAATAATAATTNCTGCTGGATTAGCNTTTTGCGTAGCGATTTTTGCAGTGCGGTTGAGCGGTATATTTTTCCTAATGGTTACTCTTGCTATTGGTGAGGTGTTCCATTCGTTCTTTTTTAGGGTCNGAGTTTTTGGTGGGGACGANGGTTTAGGTGGAATACCAAGGTTAGATTTAGGTGCTATTGGCATTGATTTATTAAGTCCAATAAGTTTCTCCATGTTNACTNTAATTACTGTGGCNTTGGTTTATTGGGGNTTATCTTATATCTCCCGATCCTCCTTTGGCGCAGTCATTTCAGGTATACGANAAAATGAGTCCCGTATGGCTGCTCTGGGNTGTAAGGTCCGNTCATANAAANTTTGGACATTCACCATTGCAGCGAGNCTAGCTGCTTTGGCGGGGTCGCTCTCTGCTCAGCACGATGGCTTTGTCTCTCCAGATCTTATTTCTTGGACCGCCTCAGGGGAGGTGCTTATTGTAGTGATTGTCGGTGGAATGAGCAGTCTCGTGGGACCGATAATCGGGGCAGTAGTAGTTGTTCTGCTTGCGCACTATGTAAGCGGTCTAACCAACTATTGGATGTTCTTTATGGGCCTCTTTTTTGTTGCTGTGGTGCTCGCAGGAGGCCAGGGTATTTATGGCNTGTTCGAAAGGACTTGTAGAAGATTGCACAATGTTAAACGTTAATAACTTGTCTAAATCTTTTGGTGCNTTGCAAGTTACCCAAGGTGTTTCTTTNCATCTTAATAAGGGTGCCCGCCATGCTCTTGTCGGCCCCAATGGAGCGGGGAAAACCACCCTGTTTAATNTACTCTCAGGTGAATTGCCTCCTGATTCAGGNCGCATTATTTTTGAGGGAACGGACATTACTTCATACAACAGGTGGAGAAGGGTACAGGCTGGGATATCTCGTTCATTTCAGGGAAGCAATCTTTTCCTAGAATCTTCGGTCCTCGAAAATATTATCCTAGCCCTGCTAGCGCACCGTAGCCCGGCAACCAATGTTTTGAAGAAGTTAAATTCAGAGCGGGGCCTCAAGGAGAAAGCATTGGTGATCGCAACAAAGGTTGGTCTGAAGGATCAACTAGCAGAGAAAGTGGGGGATTTGGCTTATGGCTCCCAGAGNCAACTTGAAGTGGCGCTGGTTCTAGCNTTATCTCCAAAAGTGATGCTCCTGGATGAGCCAACAGCTGGGATGAGCTTAGCGGAAAAAAAAGAAATGTTATCGATAATTGAAAGCCTTTCCAGGAATTTGTCCATATTAATAATTGAACATGATATGGATGTGGTATTCCATTTATCAAACTGGGTGACGGTCCTTGACGACGGGAAAATACTCTTTGAGGGAACGCCCGAGGATGCCCGCAAGTCGGATGAGGTGCGGTCAAGGTATTTGAGCGAGGTGTGACCGTGGCTGAATTATTGGTTTTGAAGGACCTGCAGGGTTGGTATGGTGGAGGACATGCCTTGCGAGGTGTNTCTCTGAAACTAAAAGAAGGTTCTATGACNGCGGTNGTGGGCCGTAATGGTGCAGGAAAAACTACTCTGCTCAANGCTACCATGGGGTTGTTAGAATCCAGTNCNGGNTCCGTAACCTTGAGAACNCAGGANATNCNAGAATTNNCCCCTNGTGCGCGGGCAAGGTTAGGGTTGNCATATGTGCCNGAGCGTAGAGGAGTNTTCNCTTCCTTGACAGTTTTGGAAAACCTTACTGTGGGTTATCGCCCTCAGACGAATGGCTGGGATTTGGATAGGGTCTACGCCCGGTTTCCGAGGCTCAAAGAGCGGAGCGNGCATGCTGGCTCTATGTTGTCAGGTGGCGAGCAACAAATGCTCTCTATTGCCCGGGCATTGATGACTAATGGAAAGATTTTACTTTTAGACGAGCCAACGGAAGGGTTAGCCCCAAAAATTGTCTCTGATTTGGGGCTGTTGTTTAAGGAGCTCTTGGCGGATGGATTTGCATTGCTGATCGCGGAACAGAATATATCTTTTGTGGAAAGTCTTGCGCAGGATATTTTTGTTTTAGGGGAAGGCAAGGTTCAGTGGTCCGGGCTGTCTTCAATGTTTAATCAGCNAGAAGAATCAATTTATAGTTGGCTGGGGATTTAGGGGGCTGAAATGGGTATGGACACAGCGGTGAAGACAGATATTTATTTTGAAACTTTTGAGGTTGGGCAGGTTTATGAGCTCGGGTCCTATACTGTTAGCGAGGAACAAATTTTGTCCTTTGCACGGGAATTTGATCCGCAACCATTTCATATTGATGCAGAATTAGCTGCGAAAACAATTTATGGGGGCATTATAGCTAGCGGATTACATACTGCTTCAATATTCATGAGGTTGTTATATGATGGTCTTTTGTGTCGCGCGGCCAGTATGGGCTCGCCTGGCCAGGATGAATTGCGTTGGGTGCGCCCTGTGCGGCCCGGAGACACACTAACTGCTCGTGGCACTGTCGAAGAACTTATTCCTTCCAAATCTAAGCCCGACCGCGGATTAGTTAGGACCCTCTACGAGGTATTCAACCAAAAGGGGGAGACTGTAATGACAATGCGGGGGCTAGGGATGTTCGGCAGGCGGAAAACATAGAAGGTTTTGGGACTAAAGCTGACCTAACAGAGACTTTATTCTTGGTCACCTGGGGTTATGGCGGCTTCGGTTCCAATCATCGAATCTCTGGTTACTAACTCCCTCAACCTTTCCTCATTCCATCCTGCAGTATTGGTGGGTCGTGCGGGGAGCACCATGTAACGCATATCTGCGGTGGAATCATGAACGCGAACAGAAACACTCTCCGGAATTATTGTTCCAAACTCCTTCAAGACCTTTCTCGGCTCCTTGATCGCGCGCGCGCGATATGGAGTGCTCTTGTACCATTTGGGTGGAAGGCCCAGAATATTGCGGGGGTAGCAGGAGCAAAGAGTGCATACGACGAGGTTGTGAACCTTTTCGGTATTTTCGACTACCACCAATTTGGTCCCATCTACAGGAATGCCGAGTGCTTCAGCGGCAACTGAGCCGTCTGATAGCATACGTTCTTTGTAGTGTGAGTTGGACCAGGCCCGTGCAACCATTCTAGCCCCTAATGCAGGTCCCCTCTCCTCCATTCTCTTGATAGCCTCTTCGATTTCTTTTGATGAAATAATGTTTTTCTCAATTAGTAGCTCTGTAACTGCCTCAGCTAAAGTTTGATATCGAGCCAGACGGGCAGGGTCTATGGAGGGGCCGTGATGATGATCGTGGGGCATCTAACGCTCCGCTTCCAGGCTAAGCCAGTGGTGGTAGATTTCTACATCAGCGGTATCCGATGAATTTCCCGTATAATCTGCCCAGAGCTCACTTTGGAAAAATCTTACTCGATAGAGAAACTCTTTTGGGAGGCCATCTTTGCCATAGGCTAAAGTTTCCGGGTTTCTGTATGATCCACAACAGCGCTCGATAACGCCAGTTTTTCCCTGTATATACATCGGGACACGGGTATGTGTTTCTACAATCCTCGATTTTACTTGTACTCGAGCACCATCGGGGATCCTGCTCATTGAAGATCTCCATCGAGGCGCAGCTTTCTGACCCGGTTGTCAATTTCCGTTTGGGAAAGGATGTTTTTCTCAACCAGGATTTTTGATATGGAGGCGATCCACCGCTCGTAGTAGCTTAGCTCGTTATAGGAATTTGCTCCAAGTGACTCTATCCCACGCCTCAGCTCGTCAACGCGCATTAATTTTTTTTTTCCAGACAAAAGAACTAGGAGAGCATCAATTTTTTTTTCCCAGGTTTCGTATTGATTATCTTCCAAATCAATTTCTGAGACTGATATTCCTGCAACATCGTGGGGTTTATTAACCATTGGTATGTCTCTCCATTTCTATTTTCTGCCAACGTCGGTGGCAGAGCATCCATAAATTTGTATGGGGTTAGCAAGTTGCAGATAAAAATTTCCTGATAGCTGACCCAATTTCTTGCGGGGAGTCTTCTTGAAGAAAATGTAGGCCAGGCACAGTGACCTCTGTTTGGTTAGGCCANGTGCGACACCAATCCCTTTGTGGACCTACAAGTATACTGCCAGGATCAGCGTTTATAAATAATTTAGGTATCGAGTTTTGTGCGAGCCATTCACTATAGGAGCGTATGATCTTCGCAACATCTTCGGGTTCGTTGTCTAGAGGTATTTGGCGTGGCCATGTGAGAGTGGGCCGTCGAGACTCGCCCGGTTCAACGAATGGTGTCCGATATACATCCATTTCTTCCTCTGTGAGCTTTCTCATTACCGATGCGGGTAGGATCTTCTCTACAAATACGTTTTTTTGTAAGACCATTTCCTCCCCAGCTTCAGATCGCATGGCTTGAAATATGCCCTTGGCATTTTCTGGCCAATTTTGCCACTCAAGTGGTTGGACTAGGGCCTCCATATAGACTAATCCGGCGACTTTTCCTGGGTTCCGATGAGCCCAATGAAAACCTAGCGCAGACCCCCAGTCGTGTAATACTAGAGTGGCATTGTTAATCTTCAGATTCGCAAACCAGCCATCCAGATAGTGTGAGTGATTAGCAAATGTAAACTCCCCGTTGTGGGGGCGACCTGAATTTCCCATGCCTACTAAATCGGGGGCTAAACACCGGTGAGAGCCGGATAGATGGGGGATAATGTTACGCCATAAGTAGGAGGAGGTTGGATTGCCGTGTAGAAAAACCACAGGCGCTGCATTTTCTGGGCCAACTTCCACGTAGGTCATCTGAACACCATCCACCGATGTGCTTTTNCGGGCATGTGGGTCTTTTGCGTCTGGGGTAATTTCAGCCATATTTNTACCTACAAGGTTAACAATTGATCTCATAAGTTGTCACGAGTGGCGTTGCAAGCTATTGTTCTGTTGGCAGATAGCAGTTTAATCAAAAGTAACAGGTAGAGTAGGTTTTTCATATGGAATTCGAACATTCGACTAAAGTGAAAGAGCTTCAAGCGCGGGTTTCAGCGTTCATGGAAGCCCATATTTATCCAAACGAGAAGCTTTTTGATCAGCAGTTGGACGAGGGCGACACCCGCTGGCAAATCCCTCCAATTATGGAAGAGTTAAAGGCTAAAGCTAAAGCAGAAGGCCTGTGGAATATGTTCTTGCCAGACAGCGAGCGAGGATTTGGTCTTTCCAATCTTGAATATGCTCCTTTATGTGAGATTATGGGACGATCAAAGATCGCTTCGGAGGTGTTCAATTGTTCGGCGCCGGATACCGGGAATATGGAGGTTTTGGAACGATACGGAAATGACGAGCATAAGAGGGTCTGGTTGGAACCCCTATTGAACGGGGAAATTCGTTCAGCTTTTGCTATGACAGAGCCTAGGGTCGCTTCATCAGATGCTACCAACATAGAGTCCAATATTAAACGCGATGGCGATGAATATGTGATCAATGGCCGTAAATGGTGGACCTCAGGAATTGGAGACCCCCGGTGTAAGGTGCTAATTTTCATGGGCAAGACGGATCCTGATAATCCCGATCGTCACAAACAACAATCAATGGTTGTGGTTCCAGTAGAAACTCCAGGGATTAAAGTCCTGAGGACACTNCCAGTATTTGGTTATGATGATGCCCCCCATGGACATGGCGAAGTCGAATTCAAAGATGTGCGTGTACCTGCTAGCAATATTCTACTTGGTGAGGGTCGTGGGTTTGAGATAGCTCAAGGTCGGTTAGGGCCAGGTAGGATACACCATTGTATGCGGCAAATTGGAGTTGCTGAGCGGGCATTGGAGAAGATGTTAAAGCGGGTTAAAGAACGCACGGCTTTTGGGAAAAGCCTAGCGGAGCAAGGAACCATCATGGCGGACATTGCAAATTCCCGTATGGAAATTGAACAGGCCAGGTTGCTGGTCCTCAAGGCGGCATACATGATGGATACGGTGGGAAATAAGGANGCGCGCGCCGAAATTGCGATGATTAAGGTGGCTGTCCCCAACATGACCTTGCGGGTTGTAGATCGCGCCTTACAGGCTCACGGGGGTGGTGGTGTGACCTCGGACTTTGGCTTAGCACTATCGTGGGCACATGCTCGTACTCTTCGGTTAGCTGACGGACCTGATGAGGTTCATCGGGCGGCAGTTGCGAAACTTGAACTGCGCAAGCAACTAAGGCCAGAGCTTGAGGGTTACGAGGATATCGAATTGCTAGCCGGGCGCAGTTAACTCGTCTGATGGGGCGCGTGAGCGGAAAGGTCGCCTTGATAACGGGTGGTGCCTCTGGGTTAGGCCGCGAGGCCGCTCTAAGGTTGGTCGAAGAAGGTGCCCGGGTTTTAGTCACAGATATCAACCAGATAGATGGTGAGGCTGTGGCTAAGAGTCTGGGTTCAAACGGTGCGTTTGCCAGGCATGATGTTACCAAGGAAGAGGACTGGGTAACCGCTACTCAAGAGGCGTTAAAGGCTTTTGGGCGCCTGGATATCTTGGTTAATTCGGCTGGCATAGGAACCATGAATTCTGTCGAGGACTGTTCTCTAGAGGAGTGGCGACACGTTATGGCCGTGAATGGCGATGGGGTTTTTCTGGGGTGTAAATATGGTGTTGCGGCAATCAAACAAACCTCAACCAGCGAAGGTTCGGGCGGTTCTATAATAAACATTTCTTCGGTGTCTGGCCTTATTGGTGGACATAACCTTGCCGCCTACAATGCCAGCAAGGGTGCCGTGCGTTTGTTAAGCAAATCCGTTGCTCTCCATTGTGCAAGGAAAGGGTATAATATTCGCTGTAACTCCGTGCATCCTACTTTCATTGATACCCCCATGGTTCGCGCTATGTTCGAAGACGCCGACGATCCCGATAGGGTGCGGCAAAAGTTGTCTCGACAAGTGCCCTTAGGGCACATTGGTGAGCCCAATGATATAGCCTGGGCGATTGTATATCTGGCCTCTGACGAATCTAAATTCATGACTGGCGCTGAGTTGGTTGTTGATGGTGGAATAACGGCTATGTGATAGGGAAGGGTACGTTCTTTGCCTCTGCTCCGAACACCTGAGTCTAGCAGTACACTATACCTATATTTTCCGCTATGCAGGCCGGCCTTTCCTCTCCTTCTATTTCTATAGTTGTTTCGCCGACTACCTTTAGCCCGTCGTTTTTTACATCATCAACTGATTTTAAGCGATATCTTCCGCGCACCTTACTTCCAACTGGGACCGGTGCAGTAAATCGGACCCTATCGGTGCCATAATTAAGACTATGCTTCACTCCCTCCAACTTGTAGATCTCACCAATTATCTGAGGTAATAGGGACAGTGTCAGGAAGCCATGAGCTATGGTGGTCGCTCCGGGGAGCTCATTCTTAGCCCTTTCCACATCTATGTGGATCCATTGGAAGTCTCCGGTCGCCTCCGCAAACTTGTTTATTCGGTCTTGCGATATTTCGATCCATTCACTGACACCAAGTTCTTCCCCAACAAGAGACCTTAGTTCTTCTGCATTCTTTACAATGCGCATTTTTAGCATACTCCTGTGTTTAAGGCATAAAGGTAAAAGGCCTGCCGTAGGGCAGGCCTTTTGTTTACGTTTCTTGATTTTTACTAACCCTCAACTAGTCAGTTAACCTCAAAAAGACCAGCGGCACCCTGGCCGCCACCAATGCACATGGTAACCACAACGTGCTTTACTCCCCGGCGTTTGCCCTCGATCAATGCATGCCCAACCATACGAGACCCACTCATGCCGTAAGGATGCCCGATAGACACTGCTCCTCCATCAACATTGAGTTTGTCGTTGTCTATTCCCAGGCGGTCACGGCAATATAGTACCTGGACGGCGAAGGCCTCATTTAATTCCCAGAGCCCAATGTCTTCGACTTTTAGGCCGTGGCGCTCCAGTAATCTGGGAACGGCAAACACTGGTCCAATGCCCATTTCATCTGGTTCGCAGCCGGAAACAGCAAGGCCCCGATAGGTTCCTAAGGGCTCTAATCCTCGTTTTTCTGCGAGTGTGGAGTTCATGATGACACATGCTGAGGCTCCGTCGGACAACTGGCTTGCATTTCCAGCAGTGATGAAGTGGTTTTCTCCCCTCACTGGTTCAAGCGAGGCCAAACCTTCCATGGTAGTACTTGGGCGGTTGCCTTCATCTTGTTCCAAGGTTACCTCCTCCTCCCAACTATCACCAGTCTTTTTATCAAAGGCTAGTTTTGTAGTGGTCAGGGGAACTATTTCGTCATCAAATCGTCCTGCCTGCTGTCCGGCGGCCGTACGCAGCTGACTTTGTAGTCCATACTCGTCCTGCTGTTCACGGGTTATCCCGTAACGTTTTGCTACAACCTCGGCAGTGTCGATCATGGGTAAATAGAGTTCGGGTTTGTTATCGTTCAACCAATCTTCTTGCGCCCTGTATCCATTCTGGTTCTCGTTTTGAACCAAACTTATAGATTCTAGGCCTCCTGCAAGAACGACGGGTACATTATCAACAGTTACCCTATGAGCCGCAGTGCTTATCGCCTGGAGCCCTGAGGAACAAAATCGATTTATTGTTGCTCCAGATGTCGTGACAGGACATCCAGCTCTCAGGGCGGCTTGGCGAGCGATATTGCCCCCGGTTGCACCCTCTGGCATAGCGCATCCTAAAATTACGTCTTCTATCTCTTGTGGATCTACCTTGGCGCGCTCCATGGCGTGCTTGATAACATGTCCTCCCATGGTAGCCCCGTGGGTATTATTAAAAGCGCCCCGATATGCCTTTCCGATAGGTGTTCGGGCCGTTGATACGATTACTGCGTCTGCCATGACATCCTCCCGTAGTTTCTAATAGTAGTCTAATTGCTTCCAACGAACCTTTCTCTAGAGCCTATATGTCGCTAAAGGACTTCCCCTCTTCTGCAAGCCTTTTTAAGAGGGGAGCAGGCTCCCATACTTCACCAAATCTCTCATGATAGCTGCAAACGGTTTTGTATACCTTATCTAGGCCAACCATGTCAGCATATAGCATCGGTCCGGCACGATACCGGGGAAATCCATAGCCATTGGCATAAATTACGTCAATGTCACTTGCACGGAGCGCGATTCCCTCCTCCAGAATTTTTGCTCCTTCGTTGACAAGGGCGTACATGCACCGCTCCACTATCTCTTGTTTTTCTATCGGGCGCCGTTGGATTTGCCGCTCTTCACAGTATTTTTTTATAAGTTCCTCTATTTCTGGGTCGGGAACGGGCACCCTGCTGCCAGGCTCATATCGATACCATCCCGCGCTTGTTTTCTGGCCGAATCGGCCCATTTCGCATATTTGATCATCCAGCCCTGCCTCATCTTGGAATGCCCCATTTTCTTCCGCACGCCTTTTTCGAATTCGCCATCCAACATCGAGGCCGGCCAGGTCGCCCATGGCAAATGGCCCCATAGCCAGACCAAAATCAAACAATGCCTGGTCAACTTCTTGCGGAAGGGCTCCCTCTAAAATCATAAGATTTGCTTGTTTGGAATAACGAGCGAGCATTCGATTACCAACAAACCCGTCGCACACACCTACCAAAACAGGAACTTTCTTAATTGTTTTACCAAGCTTCATGGTTGTGGCGATTACTTCTTTGCTAGTCTTGGCTCCTCGGACAATCTCCAGGAGTTTCATGACATTAGCTGGGCTGAAAAAGTGGGTGCCTATAACCGCCTCGGGCCGGCCGGTTACCGATGCTATCTCATCTACGTCCAGAGTAGAGGTGTTGGTTGCCAAGATGGCACCATCTTTCATTACTCTGTCTAGTTTACGGAAGACTTCTTTCTTTATATCCATTTCTTCAAAGACTGCTTCCACGACTATGTCCGTGTCAGCGATGTCTTCATAGGATAGGGTCGGAGTGATTAACCCAAGACGTTGGTCCATATCCGACTGTGTTAATCGACCTTTCTTTACGGTGTTGGCATAATTTTTTCGGATTATTTCAAGTCCCTTATCTAGGGCTTCCTGATTGGCCTCCAATAAAGTTACGGGTATGCCTACGTTTATAAAATTCATCGCAATTCCACCGCCCATTGTACCAGCGCCAAGGACGGACGCTGTTTTTATCTTTTTTGTGGGCGTCTCACGTGGAACGTCAGGAATCTTTGTACAGGCCCGCTCCGCAAAGAATAGGTTCATTAATCCCTTGGCTTGGTCCGATTTCAGGCATTCTTGGAAAAGTTCTCGTTCGCGCTCTACCCCTTTGTCAAATGGAAGTTCAACAGAAGCTTTAGCGCATTCGATTATTTTGTAGGGGGCGAGGTAGCCACGGGCACGTTTTCTTATAGATTTTTCGAAGTTGTCAAAAAAATCTGCCGCGGGAGGGGACACGGATTCTTCGCGAATTTTTCGGAGTGGGCGGCTTTCTGCAGAGACTTGCTTCGCAAATGCAACGGCACCTTCAACCAGACTGTTCTCCACCACATGATCTATTATGCCTAGGCTTAGGGCCTTTGGGGCCGGTACAAACTCTCCGCTGACCATTAGTGGAAGTGCCCTCTCCACACCGCAAACGCGGGGCAAACGTTGAGTGCCTTGGCCTCCAGGTAAGATGCCTATTAATACCTCGGGCAGTCCGTAGAGGGAGTCAGTGGTTCCGCAGCGATAATGGCATGCCAGAGCTGTCTCGAGCCCACCCCCAAGAGCATTGCCATGAATAGCGGCAATTATAGGTTTGGTGGAGGCTTCAAAGTTCGATATCATGTCATCTAGGTTTGCGCTTCCGGCCGGCGGTGGTGTTAAGAACTCATTGATGTCGGCTCCCGCTATGAAGCTTCTGCCGCCTCCCATGAGCACCATCGCCTTCACGGTGGGATCTGACGTTCCTGCCTGGACGCTATCAATAATGCCTTGGGGAACACCGACCGACAGCGCGTTAACCGGCGGATTATTGACTGTAATAACGCCAATTGAGTCCATTATCTCAAAGTTAACTAGATCAGTCATAATGCCTCGCTTTTATTCTAATTTTCTAGCCCAACATTGACTAAGCATATGTGTGAGCGGAGTGCAACTATTGTTGGTTTCATTTCGCGTTAATTATTTTTTATTGCCATCATCATCATAAATACGAATAAATTGGGTGATATCATTCTCCCCAAGCCCCTTATCAATTGCAAGACGGACCATTTGAGTGGCTATGCCGGACATTGGTAGAGAAGTGGCTGTATCTCTTCCAAGTGAAAGGATTAGGTCAAGATCTTTTTGTGCAACTTTTAGTTTTCCAGTCACTGTGGTGTCTCGTGAGGCCATTTGCTCACCAAAGACCTCAAGTATTCTGGAGTTTGCAAATCCAGCGGCAAAAATTTCTGGCAAAGATTGTGAGGCTACGCCGCCGTTCTCTGCGAGCTTTATCATTTCAGCCATGGTAACCATTGTCGTCATAACCATTACTTGGTTACATATTTTGGTAACTTGCCCAGTTCCGCAATCGCCCATGTAGATAATGTCTGTTGCCATGTGCTTGAGAATGTTCATGAGGTCTTCGACAGCGGTGGCTTCTCCGCCTGCGAACATGGTAAGGGCACCTTTTTCGGCGCCAACAACTCCACCAGTTACGGGAGCATCAATGTAGGCAACTCCGTAGCTATCTTTTAACTCTGCTCCGAAATTACGTGCCGCTTTCAGTCCTATAGTAGAAAAATCAACGATGGCTTGAGGCGGGTTACCCGATACGAGCCCGTTCTCACCAAAAACAATCTCTGTGACCGCTGCCTCGTCGGTCAAGCAGAGAAAAACCACGTCGCTGTTTGCCGCTACCTCAGCTGGGCCTGAGGTAGTTGAGGCACCCGCATCAACCAACGTCTGTGTCTTTGTGTCTGTGCGATTCCAAACAGTAGTAGTAAAACCGGCCTGAACTAAGCGGAGGCACATGGGCTGGCCCATCAGGCCCAGTCCAATAAATCCAACGGGTTTGTTCATATTGGTCTCTTATTTTCCCTACATTTGGAACGGCTTAGAACTTTGCGGGACGACCGCATCTCTCAACCTTTCGCTTTTAAGTTTTTAGCCCAGCTGTCCCGCAGCCCTATCGTCCGATTCCAGACATCAGCACCTTCTGTCGCTTCTATATCCCGCCAAAAATAACCCACTCGCTCAAATTGGACCGGTGTTTCCGTTTGTAAATCAGCTAGGGCAGGTTCAAGCATACAGTTTTTAATCACCTCTTGGGAGGCGGCGTTAATAGCATCGCTTAGGTTGCCGCTAAGGTCTGGTGCTTCATCTTTGAAAAGGTGCTGGAACAATCGGACTTCTGCAGTGTGCGCATAGTCCGCAGCGACCCAGTGTATAGTGCCCTTTACTTTACGTCCGTCCGGAGTATTCCCCCCCTTGGTTTCAGGGTCATAGATGCAATGTATTTCAATCACCTTGCCTGTGTTATCTTTAACTATGTTAGTGCATGTGATGAGATACGCGTAACGTAGGCGGACCTCTTTACCAGGGGCGAGACGAAAAAACTTTCTCGGTGGGTCTTCCATGAAGTCGTCTTCTTCTATGTAAAGTTCGCGACAAAAAGGAATGCGCCTGCTGCCTGCCTCCACGTCGTTAGGGTTATTGGGAGCTTCTAGTTGTTCGGTTTCTCCGGGCGGATAGTTGTCTATGATTACTTTAACTGGGCGGAGCACGGCGAGATACCTGGATGCTTTTTGATTCAGAACGTTCCTTACACAGTGCTCCAGCATTGCGACGTCGACTATCGAATCACGTTTGGAGACCCCAATTCGTGCAGCAAAGTCACGGATAGCCTCGGGTGGGTAGCCTCTGCGCCGCAGGCCAGCCAAGGTCGGCATCCTTGGGTCATTCCAACCTGACACAAGTTTTTCGTCCACAAGCCGGGTTAAGACCCGTTTTGATAGGACCGTGTGGGTGAGGGAGAGCCGGGCAAATTCATGTTGCTGCGGCCTGGAGGCTACGGGAAGATTGTTGAGAAACCACTCATAAAGGGGGCGATGATCCTCAAATTCCAAGGTGCAAATAGAGTGGGATATCTTTTCAAGGGCGTCGGACTGCCCATGAGCAAAATCATAAGTAGGATATACATGCCAAGCACCACCAGTCCTCGGATGACTATGTTGCATTATTCTGTAAATGATTGGATCACGCATATTGATGTTGCCCGATCCCATATCTATCTTGGCACGGAGAACGTGTTCTCCTTCCTTGCATTTGCCTGACTGCATCTTTTCAAAAAGGTTTATATTTTCTTCAACCGATCGAGTGCGGTGAGGACTTTCCTTGCCTGGCTCAGTTAACGTACCTCGATATTCTCGGATTTGGTCGGGTGTTAAATCGTCAATATAGGCATTTCCGGTATGGATAAGGTGGGTTGCCCAAGCTAAAAGCTGATCAAAATAATCTGACGCGAAATACAGGTCGTCGTGCCAGTCAAACCCCAGCCATCGGACGTCCGCTATTATTGCTTCCACGTATTCTTGAGATTCTCGAGAGGGGTTGGTGTCATCGAATCGCAAATGACATTTCCCGTCAAACTCCTTAGCAATCCCAAAATTTAGGCAAATTGATTTAGCGTGGCCTATGTGCAGATAGCCATTTGGCTCTGGGGGAAACCGCGTAACGACATTTTGTGTCCTACCTTTTTTGACGTCGGCAGCAACGATATCTTTGATAAAGTTGTGCCCGTCAGAAGCATCAGTATTTGTCAAAATAGTATCCTTTTTCCCCGAAGGTAGGTTGTAAGTTTTAATATCTCTAATAAACCAAACTCTAAAATACCAGAAATTAAACTACCATGCCCCCTTTTGTTAGCTGTTGCGGCGTATATAGTATCTATCCCACTTGGGCAGGTCCCTAATACGGTGTTCATTTGAATGTGGAGTAGAGCATTGCTACATAGGAGGAAAGTTCTCGGCTTGGGGTTGGCGGCGGGTATGATGGCGCCCGCAAATACCCTCCTGCTGGCTGGGGACGCTGCGAGCAAGTCGAGTAAAATAACTCAGTATCGTACTTTGGGTAGTACGGGACTTGAGATCTCTGATATATCCTTCGGTTCCAGCCGTTCTTCGGATCCAGATCTAGTTCGTTATGCTTTGGACCGAGGAATAACGTTTTTTGATACGGCCGAGAGTTATAGGTTTGGTGCAGCAGAGTCGGCTCTAGGCGAGGGGCTGAGGGGTATTAGAAAGGATGTGGTCCTTGCATCTAAGACAAAGGCAGCCGCTAATGCCCGGTCGCAGGAAATAATGGATGCATTGGAGGGAAGTCTTAGGCGGTTGGAGACCGACTATCTGGACATTTATTATAATCATGCAGTGAACGATCTTGAGCGTGTCCGTAATGACGAATGGTATGAATTTTGTCTTAAGGCAAAGCAGCAAGGGAAGCTGCGTTTTACCGGAGTATCTGGACATGGGAAACGGTTGGTCCAATGTTTAGAGTATGTAATAGAAAATGACTTAGTCGACGTAGTCCTGGTGGCTTACAACTTTGGCCAGGATCCAAACTTTCTCAACAGACTCAAACAGAGTCTGCACTTTTCTTATGTACAGTCCGGTTTGCCACCCATCCTAAAAAAAGCGCGAGATAAAGGGATTGGGGTTGTAGCGATGAAAACTCTGATGGGCGCACGCCGTTCCGATATGGAGCCATTTGAACAGGATGGGGATACATTTTCTCAATCAGCGTTCCGATGGGTTTTATCAAGCCCGGAGGTCGATGGGCTTGTGGTTTCAATGACGAGCCGCGAAGAAATTGATGAGTATGTCGGGGCTTCAGGGCCCCCCGGTATCTCAGAGAGCCAGGTTGGTTTGTTGGATATCTATATGGAGCGTAATGGCTCGACGTTTTGTCAGCCGAGCTGCAATCAATGTATGGGCGCCTGTCCTTATGGTGTAGACCTTGCGGAGATATTTAGGACCCGCATGTATCTTTTGGATTACCAAGATCCCGTCTTGGCCCGACAGGAGTATGAGGAACTAACTGATAATGCAAAGATGTGCGTTGGCTGTACAGGAACGCCCTGCAAAAACGCCTGTCCTTTGCCTATACCGCTTCACGATTGGTTAAAGAGCACTGCCCGTGCCCTAGGTTAAGGGCTATTTTTGCTAGCGAAGAGGTCAAATGCGTCAGTTCTTTGTGCACTTTTTATTAATTCTTTCAGTGTGGACACTGCTGATTAAATTTGTGTTTCCTATAGCCTATGGGATAGCCCAGGAAGTTGTTTGGTCCACCTACATTATGTGGGACTTCTGGTGGGTGGCGCATTTGTGGTTAGCTTGGGCATTTCATTGTCAATCTCGTCATTTATATCTTTTAGCATTAGTGATATCGGTAACAGAGGTGATAATAATTTCAATTAAGTTTTATTTTTTCTTCGCCAATCCGCACTGGGACATATGGAGCAGCAACTGGTTTATCAATAAGATATTTGTGCTGTCGTGTTTTCTTATAATGCTTGGTTATTTGTACAGGGTCAGACTGGTGCTAGGTATGCCTATGAGCAGCACACACGACTAAACGCTTGTTAAAGCTCTTAACTGTCTATAGCAGCAGAAAAGGTGCGATATTGGCACACTTTTTTAGGGCGTTATGTCCAAGTCATTCAGAAA
>PBWV01000032.1 GCA_002728255.1 Rhodospirillaceae bacterium
CTGAGCTATTAAAATACAGTTATTATTCTTGAAAGAAAATATCATGCAACACTTGATCCCCTTCAAAAATCCCCAATTCCTTAGTAACTCCAGCATTAAGCTCAATCACGCTCAACGCAGGAGCATTGCCAGAAATGGAATCAAGGGACATCGGTATGGTTGCATGCTCTATTTGGAGAATCGTACCAGTCTTATTGACGAATAATATGTCTAGTGAGATTAATGTGTTTTTCATCCACATAGAGATTAATTTCTCTTCTCCAAAGTCAAAGAGCATGCCTTGATCCGGGGCCATTTCTTGGCGAAACATTAGCCCACGTTGTCTTTGAGCTGCGGTGGATGCTACGTCTACTGTAAATTTATGGGTACCTGACTTCGAGACTATTAGGATTTGAGATTGCGAAAAATTTACTTCGGAGAGTGCAGGGGAGGCGGTAAGACCAAATAAAAATCCTAACAAACAAAAGAGTTTCCCAACATATTTAGCCATGTCTTTAGTCTCCCACTATTCTCAGCTTTGTAAAGTAACTTAATATCCAGAAGCATTTTCTAGCCTGTGCAGCCCGTCTTCTAGATCCTTTTGCAGGTCCTCTGGGTCCTCAAGGCCGGCATGAACACGGAGAGTAGGGTGGGAGGGGTCCCAATTAGTGGCGGTTCGTTGGCCAGATGGGTTTGTCGGAATGATGAGGCTCTCGTATCCACCCCAGCTATAGCCCATCTTAAAGAGTTCCATGTAATCTAACATTGCAGCAATTGAGTGTTTATTAGTTGGCTGCAGGACAACCCCAAATAGCCCGCTAGATCCTCGAAAATCCCTCTGCCATATTGAGTGGCCAAAATTAGATGGCAGCCCTGGGTGGAGCACTTTTTTTACAATAGGTTGCCTTTCAAGCCACATTGCCAGTTCCAGGCCAGTTGACATATGTCGGTCCAGGCGCACCCTCAGGGTTCTAAGTCCGCGTTGCCCTAGGTAAAGGTCATCAGGACCTGCGGGGGCGCCCAGATCGAGAGCCGTCTTTTGCAGTAGATCAAAGTATTGCTCGTTTGCGGTAACTACTCCGAGCATTGCATCAGAATGTCCAACTATATATTTCGTCGCTGCCTGTAAGCAAACATCGACGCCGTGGTCAAATGGTCTAAAAAATAAAGAGGTGGCCCAGGTATTATCTAAAATTACGACACAGTCATTTTTTTTTGCGACTTCCGAGATAGCGGGAATGTCTTGGACTTCAAAGGTTTGGGAACCAGGAGATTCTGTAAATATTACTTTTGTCTCTGGTCTGATTAGCGCTTCTATCTTTGGGCCAATCAGGGGGTCGTAGTAAGTGGTTATAATACCATATCGAGCGAGCAATCCGTTGCATAGGGCTCTGGTAGGCCCATATACGGAATCCACTACCAAAATATGGTCGCCTGATTTAAGAAAAGCCATCAATGAAGCTAATACGGCACTTTGCCCCGACGGGAGGGCCACAGTGCGGTAGCCTCCATCCAGTTTTGCTATGGCATTTTGGAAGGCAAAGGTAGTGGGTGTTCCATATCTTCCATAATAAACTGTACCATTATTTAGGCGCTTTTGCTGTGAACGTTCTAGTTCCGCAACGGTAGGAAAAAGTACCGTAGACGCATGATACACAGGAGGATTCACGATGCCATAATTGTCTTCAGGAGAACGTCCGGCAGTTACTATGAGTGTGTCTTCCTTCATGTTGGGTAGTTCCAGGCTGTATTGTTAAAATTCACAGTGGCTACTATGTCATTCCTGAAGATTTGGCGCTAGTGTTGAGTTAAGACTTTTCGTTACGACCATGCTATCCTGAGCCCTGACTAGTACTTGCGTACCAACTAATTTAAGGTTTAGGTGGTTATGGGTTGGAATAAAATAACACTAACTAATCAAATTTTGATTGCAATGCTGGCTGGAATAGGGGTCGGCATTTGTTATAATTTGTTTGGGCCCCGTGCCGGAATCGTTGAAAATATTCTATTCGGGGGCTTTTTCCTGGTCATAGGTTCGATTTTTATTGCATCTCTTAAAATGATGGTTGTTCCCCTGGTATTTGTCTCCCTAGTCTGTGGAGTTACCAGCATGGGAGATTTACGAGCGCTTGGGAGGATTGGCTCTAAATCTGTCGGGTATTATATTTTTACAACGGCCATTGCAATATCGATCGCTTTGCTTATTGCAGTTTTAATATCTCCTGGGGCGGGATTCACTATTTCAAGTTCAGCCATCGAATATCAGGCAGCTATGCCACCAAACTTGTCCCAAGTATTTATAGACTTAATCCCGTCTAACCCCATTGCTGCGTTGGCTAATGGGAAGATGTTACAGATTATTATTTTCTCTATTTTGTTAGGGGTTGCTATTACCATGGCTGGGGAAAAGGCTGGCAGGACATCTGAGTTTTTCCAAGGCCTCAACGAAGTCGTGATGCAGATGGTTTGGATCGTGGTAAGGTTAGCACCGATAGGGGTGTTTTGTTTGATAGCACGGACTTTTGCTGCGGAGGGACTTGATGCGTTTATCCCACTAATCAAGTATTTTGGGTGTGTCGTATTAGCATTGGTTATTCATGCGCTGGTCACTTATTCATGTCTATTGAAATTTGTTGGCAAACTAAACCCGACTCTTTTCTACAAAAAGATGCGGGGGGCACAATTGTTTGCGTTCTCCACGGCAAGCAGCAATGCAACAATTCCTGTGACGTTACAAACTGTGCAGAATCGGTTGGGGGTGGATCGCAGCGTCGCTTCTTTCACTGTTCCATTTGGTGCAACCATTAACATGGATGGTACAGCCATCATGCAAGGTGTGGCCACAGTGTTTATTGCCCAAGTTTATGGTGTTGATCTTGGTTTGGCCGACTTTTTGGCGGTTGTTCTGACGGCAACGTTGGCATCAATTGGCACCGCCGGTGTCCCAGGAGTTGGTCTTATAATGCTTGCTATGGTGCTGCAACAAGTAGGCCTTCCAGTTGAGGGGATAGCTTTAATTATAGGTGTAGATAGAATTTTGGATATGCTGCGGACAGCGGTCAATATTACTGGAGATTCTGCTGTGACTTGTGTTATTGCCCGGGCTGAAAAAGCCATGGACCACAAAGTATTCGGTGATGTTTCAGTCGGTTTAGTGGAGAGGTCTCATAGGTAGACTGGTCGTTTGAGCTTAAGGGGCAAATTCTATTGTTGGCTGTTAACCGGTGTGTCGGTGTGACCGCCCCACTCGGTCCAGGAACCGTCATAAATAGCAACGTTGGTGTTTCCCACTATGTATAGGGCGAGGGCAAGGTTGCAAGCGGTTACGCCTGATCCACAAGAGGCTACTATGGGGTTTCCGGTTTCAATGCCTGCATTTGCGAACAACTCAGATAGCCGAGGTTTGCTGAGTAAGAGTTTGGTGTCAGGGTCGTAGATTTCTGTAAAAGGTAAATTGTGGCTGTGGGGTATATGGCCAGATCGCAGGCCTTTTCGAGGTTCTGGCTCAATCCCGTTGAACCTGCCTTGGCTTCTAGCATCCAGAACCTGATCCTGTTTAGAACTCAAATTTTCTTCCATTTGTTTTAAGGTTCTAACGAGTCTTCGATCAAAATTAGCCTTAAATCTTCCCGGTGTCGGCGAAATTTCTCCAGACGAAATTGGACCCAGGCTCTTCCAAGCAGGCAGTCCGCCATCGAGAACGGAAATATGATCATGACCAAAAAGTCTAAACATCCACCAGACCCGCGCTGCACTCCCAATGCCAGTAGTATCATATACAATAAGATGCTGATGATTAGTTATACCCAAGGCTGATACATGCTTTGCAAATTCCGCCGACGAAGGGATCATGTGAGGCAAGCTGTTATTCGTATCTGCAATTTTATCAATATCAAAAAAAACTGAGTTGGGGATATGCTGATTTACAAATTCCTTTTCGGCATTGCGATTTAGACTTGGTAAGTGCCAGGAGCCATCAATGATGCTGATATTTTTTAATTTGTAGTTTTTAAGTAACCATTCGCTGGTTACTATTGGCGTAGAAGAAGGTGTAGTCATTTTTTCATTCTTCTATAAGGTTTTTCTGTTAGCTTGGGCTTGGTCATGAATATTTTCGATAGTGCTATGTGATCCAGTCTGGTACCGGAAGGCCCCGTTCGCTCAAGAAGGATGGGTTGAATATCTTACTTGCATAGCGACTCCCGTAATCACAGAGAATAGTAACTATGGTACAACCAGGCCCTAGTTTTTTTGCCAGCTTTATAGCTCCTGCAACATTTATTCCAGTAGATCCTCCCATCAAGAGGCCTTCGTGTTGGAGTAAATCAAAGATCACTCGTAGGGCCTCTTCGTCGGTCACTTGTTGGAAGTCGTCTATCGGAGCATCTTCCAGGTTTTTCGTAATACGCGATTGCCCAATACCTTCCGCTATTGACTCACCTTCTGGTTTTGCTTCGCCTTCTGTATAAAGGCTGTATAGGCCCGCACCCATAGGGTCAGACAAAACAATTTGTATATCTGGATTCTTGCTTTTCAGTGCCATACCGATTCCAGCCAGAGTGCCTCCGGTTCCCACTGAGCAGGTAAAAGCATCTACCCGGCCACCAGTTTGTTCCCAAATTTCAGGCCCGGTCCCTTCGATATGGGCTTGTCGGTTTGCAACGTTATCAAATTGGTTAGCCCAGATGGCTCCAGCAGGGCTTTCCTTTGCCAATTCGGTAGCCAAGCGTCCAGAAAAACGAACATAGTTATTACGGTCACTATAGGGTAACGCTGGGACTAATCGTAAATCCGCTCCACACATCCTCAGCATATCTTTTTTTTCTTGGCTCTGTGTTTCTGGCATAACGATTACGGAGCCATATCCTAGTGCTTTGCCAACAAGGGCTAGGCCAATGCCGGTATTGCCCGCAGTTCCTTCTACAATAAGGCCTCCTGGCTTCAGGCTACCTTGTTTTTCGGCATCCCTTATAATGTAGAGTGCGGCTCTGTCCTTAACCGATTGACCTGGGTTAAGAAACTCACACTTACCGAGTATCGTGCACCCAGTTTCTTCAGAGGCTTTCTGCAATTTTATAAGAGGTGTATCTCCAATGAGATCAGTGAAGCTGGAGTTTAGTCTCATTGTATCGCCCTTCTCACTCTTAATTTGCCTATTATTTATAGCTAAGTAGCAGCCTGAGGACCTTTCTTAACAAAGCCTCGCTGAGGATCATAGCCATATATGGCACCAATTAGAAAGATCAGAGTGCAGCATGTGACTACAAGTGTTCCCAGCAGATAAAACTGACCCTCACTTGCGTACCGTACCAACTGAACTCCATATGTGAAAGGGTTACAGTTAGCTACCCAGAAGACTAAATCCGCTCCACTCTCCTCAAGATACCAAAGGGGAAAGAGTGCCGGTGAAATGAAAAACATCGGGAAGATGACAAAATTCATCGTGCCTGCAAAATTCTCCAATTGCTTGATATGCACTGATAAGAATAAGCCTATGGCTCCTAACATCATTCCGGTCATGATCAAGGCAGGCAATACATATAGCCAACCTAATGTATTGTTGAATGCGACGTGCAATCCGGTCCACCAATCAAATGGTAAGCAAATAATAAGAAACGCATATGCTTGGACCACAGATAGAAAGGTCCCTGAAAGAAGTTTCGCCGTAAGTAAGTACCAACGTGGTAGGGGGGCGGTAAGAAGCAGGCGCATTACACCCATCTCACGATCGTAAACCATCGATAAGGAAGATTGCATGCCGCTAAACAGGAGTACCATGCACGTTAGCCCTGGAAGAATGTAATATTCGTAGTTTACGCTCCGCTGAAGGTATGGGTCCCCAGCGTCCACGCCAAACACACTTCTAAATCCGACTGCAAAAACAAATAACCATAGCGCAGGCCGAACAAAGGCCGAAAAAAGCCTTCCTTTCTGCTGAAAAAATTTAGTCGTTTCGCGACGGCTTAGCGCAGATACTGCTGCAATTAAATGGTTTAGGTTCATCCTTCATGGTCTTTCTTATTCTAAAGTTTCTCTAGCTATATTGGAATACTGCCACCGGTGCATAACCATCACAGCTTAAAACATGCATGCTGAATCTTGGCTCCCGTAGCCTAAGGTGTCTAGATCATTTGTTCGGTGCTTAAACCCTTTAATAGGAGCGAGAGTAATTGTCCAGTCGCTCGTTGTGAGGAGCAGGGGCTGGCGAAGTTGGTTATTCCAAGGGCGAATGCTCATCCCCGGACCTTTGCTGCCATCCACACGAAATTTATCGTTTCTAATGTACTCAGCCACTTTTGGACCTTCAGTAGTTTTAGTGCGTGCAATGGCCATGGCAATAGTTTTAAGGGCAACCCATGCGCCCCAGTCTGGTTCACCCATGCGTCGTGTGTGCATTCGTTCAAAGCGGCCATGCACCTGAGGGGCGCCATGACGTAGATAGCTCCAGTGCCAGACCTTGGGCATCACACCAGCTGCTCCGAACACTGCAGCGGCTTCCCTGGTGGCATATGGCACGCTAAGAGAGAATTCACCGTCAGAGTCTGCTACAAAAACGGCATCATACCGTTTGTCGCCAGTCAGGAAGTCCAGGTCATTTTGTGCTCTGGCTCTTGGGTCATTTCCCAGAAGAAAATCGCGTATTTCTACTACTTTAAGGCCAAATTGTTCGGCCGATTTTTCAAAGGCGGCTGCCATTAGCTCATCTTCAGTCAACGGGCCCCGCAGAATTAAAACCTTTTTCCATTTTCGTTCTACTAAATATTGTGACAGTGCATCGGTTCGCATGGCACGGCTTGCGGTCATATGGAATAAATGTTTTTGGCAGGCCTCATTCCGAAGACTGTCCCCGATTGCGGTGGTGTTAAAGAGATAAACATCTTCATCGCGAGTTAATTGGGCAACTTCAGAGACAACCGAAGTCGGCGCATCTATTAGGAAGAAATAGGATCCGCTATCACGCATTCTCAAAATGGTTTTTGCCATCTCTTTGGCGGTGGATAGTGAGTGCCTTTCTAAAGAGAAATATGCTTTTGCAATACGAGTAAACTGCTCCAGTTCCTTAATCGCTAACTGCGCACCTGCGTAGGCCCGACGGTTGATAATGGTTGTGGCGGAGCGAATATCGACAGGGTGTATCCCCCAGTCATCGTATCGGATGTCCTCTGTTAGATCGAGAAATCCTATTTTCACCGTTGGAAGTTCCTCATTAATCTCAGCAGATAAAGGAGACGTGCTGATGAGAGCAGCGACTAATAGGCCTGCACAACTTGATAGAGATTTCCCCATTTTAGTCATCTATTCGAATGGTATGTGGGGTCCGTCCCACTGCGACAGCTTTTACCGCTATTTTCTTTTTAGTATCTATTATCGAGATATCGTCGCTCGCGCCGTTGGTGACCATCAGTAAGCTTTCGTCAGCTGTTAGCGCGGCCCCCCAGACTCTGTCGCCAGCTAGAATAAAATCTGTAACAGTCCTCGTCTTAACATCAACGACGGCCACGTGCATGGCTCTCCCTAGGGTGATGTATGCTGTTTCACCTGATGCCGTCATTATTAACTGTACAGGATTGATATCTCCTTCTCGCATACCCCTTTTCTCAAAAAATATCTCATCAATTATTTCAAGGGAATAGGTGTCAATAATAGAAACAGTGCCACCTAGTTCATTCGTCACCCAATACTCTGAGCCGTCAGGAGTAAATATTCCTCTGCGAGGGCGGCTTCCAACCAGCGCTTCATTAAGGATTGTGCCAGACCAGGGGTCCACCACTATGACGGTATTCGTTGCTTCAGAAGTCACGAATACTACCTTGCCGTCGTTACTAAAGGTGACGCCCTCCGGTTCGATTCCAACGTTTTCAATTGTGCGGATTTTTTCACCCGTAGAAGTATCAGACACGGTAAGTTCATTGTCGTCTTCATTGCTAGCAACAAGAATTTTCCCAGAAGGGTCTAAGTCGAAGAGTTCAGGGTCCTCACCCGCTTCCATAGTGCCAACAATTTCGAGGGTCTCTATATTAAGTATTTCAATATGGTCACTTCCACTAGTTGCTATTAAGAGTTGGGTTTTATTATTATGCCACTGCATATCGCGAGGTCGTTCACCAACGGGGATCGTCTTTATGACCTCGTGCGTAACGCCATCAATAACGGAAATGGTATTGTCCATTTCATTGCTTACAAATATTTTTCCTGTTCCCTCAGCTTGGCTTGAGTTGGACCAGGTGGTAAGAGCGGTTAGGAGACATAAGAGGGTAAGTAAGTGCAGTTTCATATTGGCGGAGCTCCTCATCAGAGGGAATGTTTTGGGGTTAGCCTTTGTCCACATTTTGCTTTGTGATGACTACAAATGCGTCATGAAGACTTTTTGTTCCTGCAGTGGACATCAACTGTGATGGGGTTCCAGTTTCCAAAACTTGACCTTTATGTAAAACTATAACCCTGTCAGCCTTTTCGGCCTCATCAACGAGATGGCTTGCCCAAAGAATAGCCATTTTGCGTTCCGTCTTCAGGTCAAGAACATAGGATAGAAGGTCGCTTCTACTACCTGGGTCCAAACCTACTGTGGGTTCGTCCATTAGCAAAAATTTAGGGTGATGCAGCAATGCTCGGGCTAATTCGATTCGCCGTCTTTGGCCGCCACTAAGTGCCCTAGCGCGATCATTTGCGCGGTCCGAGAGTTTTAACCTCTCTAGTTCTTGAGAAATACGACTTGTCGCCTCCTTGCCGACAATCCCGTGAAGGTTGGCATGGAACCGAAGATTTTCGCTGACAGTCAGATCAAGATCCAGTGTTGGCTGTTGAAACACTACTCCGATACCAGCTAATGCGGGGACGGCGTTGTGGCGAATATCAATGCCAGCGATTCTGATTATTCCTGAATCGGCGACGAACAAGCCGGTGAGCAATTGAAAAAGTGTTGTTTTGCCCGCTCCATTAGGACCTAAAAGGGCAACAAACTCCCCAGCTTCTATGGTTATATCCACTTTATCAAGGGCTTTGCGTTGCCCATATGATTTTTCAACACCCGAAGTAAAAAGCGCAAAGTTTGATGCTTCGAGGTTGTTAGGTTTGGTTTCGGTCAATTGATTATCCTAAGTAGGTGCTTTTAGAAAAAACTAAGGGNTAATAGAAGCATGATTGGTGTCACTGTCGCNTGCGGTTGTCCCGTGCAACAAAGACTGATGTTGCGACAGAAGGTCCTTTCGAAATTCATCAATTTGCGGGTCGTCTATGCTGCGTGGCCGAGGAATAGAGATTGGTGTGTCGAAGATAACCCGAGAAGGCCCTCGAGAAAGAAAGGCAATGCGGTCTGCAAGAAAAATTGATTCTCTTAAATCATGGGTCACAAAGATTATAGTTGTGGGACTCTGCTGCCAGAGATCAAGCAGGAGCTGTCTAAGCAGGTTCCCGACGGGGACGTCCAGAGAGACAAAGGGTTCGTCTAGTAACAAGATCTGTGGTTCAGTAGCAAAAGCCCGGGCTAGAGCCACCCTTCTTTGCATGCCTCCTGAAAGTCGGTTCGGAAACTCATTAATTGAGTCGGCTAAATCCATTCGTTTGAGTAGTGCCTCAGCCTTGCCTTCGTTTTCAGGAGTTTCATCTAGCACTACTTGGACGTTATCGAGAACGGTTAGCCAGGGCAGGAGGCGTGGAGTTTGAAACATGTACGAAATTCGGGTGTTGTGCTGTGATTGGCCATTTCCCAGCTTTACTGTACCGAGTACGTTTCTGTCCAGGCCTGCAATGATATTTAGAAGAGTTGTTTTGCCGCATCCGGAAGGGCCAACAATGCATAGGAATTCTCTAGTTCCCACGGATAGGTCCAGGTTTTCTATGGCTACTCTGCGTTCGCCACCTGTTGTAGCCTGGTAGGCCTTCTGTTTAATACTAATTTCTATCGTTCCAGCAGTCATTTGCGCCAACGCGTGATATGTCTGTCCATCGGACCTATAAAGGCCAGCTCCACAGTTATCATAACAATAACAAAAGCTAGGGTGTAAGCTAAAATACTAGCGATATCAAATAATTGAAAAAACACGCTAAGTTGGAATCCTATGCCATTGCTTCTTCCCAGAAGTTCCACAACTAGCACAATTTTCCAGATTAGCGCTATTCCAGAACGTGCGGCCACCATTATATATGGGTACAGCTGTGGCAGGAAAAATTTAAAAAACGCCTTACGATGTCCGACACGGAAAACTTGGGCAACCTCTAAAATCTCACGATCAACTGCGCGTGTGCCCTCACGTAATGTTACAATTACGTTTGGGAATTTGTTTAGGGATACAGCTATAATNGCTGCAAGCTCNGTGAGGCCNAACCAGACGTAACACAANATAATGGTAACGAGGGCTGGAATATTTAAAAATANAATAAGCCATCCGTCCAATAAAATATCCANGCGTCGGCGTAGACCCATGAAAATTCCAATAGCGGTGCCNGTGATCATGGCNAGNGTAAACGCAGCAAAAACTCTCCATAAAGTGATGCACAAATCGGAAATTAAACTACCAAAAATGGCGTGGTCGTAAAGGACTGCCGCAACCTGCAGTGGATCTGGTAGGACACGGCTTTGGGCTACCATTGCACTGACCTGCCAGATTGCAATTAGCAATACAAAAGAGAAGACCCTTAGCCAAGCGGGGCTAANACTAGCCTTGGTAGAAGTTCCAATAAGCTTCAATAAGCTTCCCCGGNCCACAGTGTTCCTAGGGCTAATTTGTCACTTCGGCCGACTAGCCTCCGTCCTCCATATTTTGCTACTATTTCGAAGGCGGAGTGGATTGCTTCTGCCTGGCTTGCATCAAACTTTTTGGGAGCGCCATCTCTGTAACCATCGCGGAGAGCCATCAGAGTAGAATCACTCTCCGCTTTGGTCAGCGGTCTAAGTCGCTCCCACTCGGCATCAGATTGAAGCATTATTTGTCTAGCTTTCCGAGATGCGTGAAAAAACCTACCCAATGTATCGGAGTTGATTCGGCCCCATGTTTCTCCAAAGACATATCCAATGAGTGGCAGGCGCCCAGGGACTCCAAGTCCAGGGAGCAAGTCCTGGACCTTGATCAGTTCTTTCATGCCAGCGGCTCTTAGTCGTGCTGTATAGTTCCAATAGTTCAGAACGGCATCGAACTCTTTTTGCTTAAACTTTTCGTTCAATAAAGGTGGGGCCGCATAAATCGGTTTTACAATTTTCTCTATGTCTTTGCCAAAAGTTTTTATTGAGTAGGCTCTNAGCAATAACCAACTTTTGTCGATGGGGCTGCCAGCTACTCCAATTTTCTTTCCCTCTAGATCTATAAGCGAGTCAATACCACTATTTGGATGGACCATCACTGANCCAGCTGCAACTGAGTATGGGACAAAAGTACAATCAGCGCCCGCATCCCTTTGGCGGGAAGTCCATATCCAGTCGGTTACAATCATATCGACATCGCCAGCGTTGAAGGCGATAGTGGTCGCATCTTTGTTGGCTAAGCCGACAACGTCTAAATCAAGGCCGACTTCTTGGTCTAAACCATGATGCTTTATTACATTTAATTCCCAGTTGACCGTTCCAAATTTTAATACACCGAGCCGCACGGTCTCAGTTGCGGAGNATNCAATGCTGGCGGGTNATACGATCCCAGTGGCCCCAANAGCGGNNGCAGATGCTCCAATTAGGAATTTNCGTCTTGTGTTATGAAATTGTTCCATTTTTCTTCTCTAGCTGGCGCACGAGGGTCTTAAATAGCAGATTCCAGTGTGAATGTGGATAGTTCCTAGTTCTTAATTCTCATGGATATATCTCCAGAAAACAGCTAGGGCAAGCCGCCAAAGGATGACCGGTTATCGATCAATCACTGATCGAGCCTATAGATCTGCACAAGCGTAGCAGTTGATCTCTAGGCCTACAGCGATCTCACGTACGACAGGAGTTGTCCACATGGTTTTACCCTTTCCTAAACGAATGGTTAAAATTGATCGCATCGGCTGCATCAAAAGATACAGACCGGCGCCCTTAGTAGTTGATTTNATGGCCCAAATGCTACCTATACCTGTAATTGGGTTTTATTATGATATGCTGAAATAGGTCAGAGTTTTAGTATAAAGTATGCTAACACATTGTTTTACTGTTATATTATTGATTCCGATATCCCGCCTCTACGAGGCCTAAACGCATAAGATAAGCTATAAAATTTGCAAAACGACCCCGATCTGCAAATTTTATAACAGCCCAAGTTCACGAAGTTCCTTGGCCATCTCCATGGGGATATCAGGATTGCCCTCATCCGCTACCGTTAGCAGATCCTTGGGAGCAGCCTGAGGGTCGAGGTACCGCCACCCCTGGATCGGCCGTGAAATTTTTAACTCGGTGCGCACAAGAGTGGGATCTAAGACCAACGCACAACGCTTACGAGATCTTTCAGAGGTATGTTTATCTATTGACGAAATCTGTTGGCGCGCCCTAATAGCACCTTTAATTATCCAGTAAAGTGAACCCCCAGCGCAAATTTCCTCGGCTCGTGTTGGAGAATTTCGGGTCCAGTGCCGTAAAAGCGGCGGCTCTCCTGCTTTGTCCAAATCCTGGAGGCGGTTTTTTTGGACGTGAGCCAAATGACTAAAGCTTTCTATACCAACCGCCATTTTTATTAAATGCACTGCCACTGAAAACTTCCGTCCTAGACTAGCTATCCGTCGAGAAGTCCACTAACAACGTCGCCTCCTCAACCCAGTCGCCCACCCTTGCCATAAATCTCTCCACTCTGCCATACGCCGGAGCTACGATACTGTGTTCCATCTTCATGGCTTCAATAACTAAAAGAACACTCCCTTTAGCAACGGACTCCCCTTCCTTGGCACCAAGTCGCACCACTCGCCCGGGCATTGGCGATACCAAGTTACTGGCTGGAATATCACTACTTTCAAAACCATTTGGTGGAGACATCTTAGTAACTAGGCCCAATCGGTAACCGGCACCATAAAGCCACACGAATAAATCAGTCCCCACACAAACAACTGTACCCTTAACCCGCACTCCATCTAATACAGCATTAATTTCCTTGTCTCCCGACAAGTTTGCTCGCCCAAGCACTTCGCCAGAAGAAAACCGGATTCTATAGTCCTCGCCAGTCGCGATTAATTCCACCTCGATCTCTGATTCATTCTCCTCAAATAAGAGCACCTCTCTCGCGTTCATATTGAGGCGCCACGCATCGCTAGAATTCCAAGGAGAATTAATTGCTAGCCCCTTTACCTTTCTTTCACGTTCTAAAATTACGAACAAAGCCGCAACACTCACAACCAAATTAGACGCCGGTTGTGCCGACAAAGAAAAATCATCCCAACACTCTTCTATGAAGCCTGTATTATAATCTCCCCCTTTAAAGACCTCGTGATTTACCATCTCCTGCAGGAGAGAGAGGTTTGTATGAACACCTACCACTTGCACGCGCCCCAAGGACTCCTTTAACCGCCTCAAAGCATTTTCCCTGTTCCGCCCCCAAACAACTATCTTTGCAATCATTGGGTCATAATATGCTGATACTTCTTCTCCCTCGACTAAGGCACTATCGACACAAACATCACTTGACTCAGACGGCAGGCGTAAATGTTTTACACAACCTGGCGAAGGCATGAACTTGCGGCTTGGATTCTCGGCGTAAAGTCGCACCTCTATTGCATGTCCGCTACGCCCTATTTCCTCCTGTCTTGCAGGCAGTGGTTCACCATAAGCCACCCGAAATTGCCATTCCACTAGGTCCTCACGCGTCAACATTTCCGTGACACGATGTTCCACTTGGATTCGAGTATTCATCTCCAAAAAATAAAATTGGCCTGAATTGTCGACAACAAATTCCACGGTGCCGGCCCCCAAATAATCCACGGCCTTCGCAGCCTTTACAGCTGCCTCTGCAATCTCTAGTCGAAGTGTGTTGTCTATAGACGGGCCAGGCGCCTCTTCAATTACTTTTTGATGGCGTCGCTGGACAGAACAATCCCTCTCGAACATGTGGACAACGTTTCCATGGCTATCTGCAAACACTTGCACTTCAATATGTCGGGGGTTCGTTATTAGCTTTTCTAATAACAGCCGACCATTGCCAAATGCGGATTCCGCCTCTCTCTGGGCAGCCTGCAAAGCATCGGCCAAATCCACTTCCCGGGAGACTGTACGCATCCCTCTTCCACCGCCGCCAGCAGCAGCTTTGATTAGAACAGGATAGCCAACTTTCCTAGCCTCAGACATCAGGACTTTCAGATCGATGTCCAAGTCATTACAACCTGGAACAGTTGGCACACCTGCCCCTGCCATCAATTTCTTTGCTTCATCTTTCTGACCCATGACACCAATAGCTTCCGGTGAAGGACCAACAAAGGCGAACCCCTTTTTAAGACAACTCTCAGCAAACTTAGAATTTTCTGAGAGGAACCCATATCCCGGATGAATGGCGTTTGCACCTGAAAGCTCAGCCGCTTCAAGAATGGCCTCTATGTTCAAATAACTCTCTACAGCTGGCGCAGGGCCTATTCTATAGGCAGCATCAGCAAGGCGGACGTGTCGGCTATTACTATCAGCATCAGAGTAGACCGCGATGGTACGCATTCCCATCCTGCGAGCAGTCGCCATAATGCGACAGGCAATTTCTCCCCGATTGGCTATAAGAACCGAGTCAAACACTATCCTCTTCCTCTATAAGAAGATACGCCAGGTTCAGGTACATATACTTCTTTGGGTGCCTCCCCTGTTTGAAACCAAACATCTATTGGAATACCGCCTCGCGGATACCAAAACCCCGATATCCTCAGCCAAATAGGCTCAACTTCCTCAACTAAGCGCTTGCCAATCATTACGGTACATGATTCATGGAATATACCCATGTTTCGAAAAGAGGCAAAATAGAGTTTTAGCCCCTTACTTTCTATCAACCAATCGCCTGGCACGTAGTCAATAACAAGGTGCGCAAAATCAGGTTGCCCTGTTATGGGGCATAAGGCGGTAAATTCCGGGCAGGTAAACCGCGCCACAAACTGGACATCATTATCACTATTTGGGACCCGATCTACTACAGCCTCCTCTGGATTAGCAGATGCAACGGCCATCCTCAATTTCTCCAGATCCCTAATGCCTTTTTTTTGTTTTTCTTTTCCCACGGGTTTTAGTTTCCTTTACCGACAACAGCTCGCCATCACCAAACTTACACTCTTAAAATTATTATGTTGCAACGATTCTACATCCTGAAAACACCAAACTTCGTTTCCTCGATCGGCGCATTTAGTGAAGCAGAAATACTTAAAGCCAAAACCCTTCTGGTCTCTGCAGGATCTATAACACCATCATCCCAAATCCTGGCTGTAGAGTAATATGGACTACCTTCTGTCTCATACTGATCAATAATCGATGCCTTAAAGCTCTCTTCTTGTTCATTGCTCCAACTGGAACCATTTTTCTCTAATGCATTAGCTCGCACCGTGGCCAATACATTGGCCGCCTGGTACCCCCCCATCACGGAAATACGGGCATTAGGCCACATCCACATGAGCCGAGGTCTATAGGCCCTACCACACATAGCATAATTACCAGCACCAAAGCTTCCTCCTATAATTACCGTAAATTTAGGCACCTGGGCACAAGAAACCGCGGTAACTAACTTAGCGCCATCTCTAGCTATTCCCCCCGCTTCATATTTTTTGCCAACCATGAACCCCATAATATTTTGTAGAAAGATTAATGGTATCTTGCGTTGGCAACATAACTCGATAAAGTGGGCTCCCTTAAGCGAGGACTCCGAAAATAATATTCCATTATTAGCTAGTATTCCTACCGGGTAACCTCCTAAATAGGCAAATCCAGCAACCAAGGTCTGCCCATAAAACTTCTTAAATTCATCAAATTCACTCCCGTCCACGAGCCTCATAATTACCTCACGAACATCAAAGGGCTTCCGCAAATCAGGAGGAATTAATCCATACAATTCACTAGCGTCGTAGCGGGGCAATTTAATTTCTCTCGCCGCCAAGGAGCTTCTCTCCAACATTGGCCCACGTTTCAAACAATCCCTGGCTAATGCCAAAGCGTGATACTCATCTTCCGCATAATGGTCCACGACACCTGAAACTTTTGCGTGAACATCTGCCCCTCCTAATTCCTCCGCGCTCACCTCCTCACCGGTCGCGGCTTTAACCAATGGAGGCCCACCAAGAAATATAGTTCCTTGATTTCGGACAATTATACTCTCATCCGCCATGGCAGGGACATAAGCCCCGCCAGCAGTGCAACTACCCATGACTACTGCAATTTGGGAAATTCCTTTGGAAGACATGTTCGCTTGATTGAAAAAAATCTGCCCAAAATGATTGCGATCAGCAAAAGCTTCACTCTGGTATGGTAAATTAGCACCACCTGAATCGACCAGATAAATACAGGGGAGGTTGTTTTGGTCAGCTATCTCTTGTGCTCTGAGATGCTTTTTTACGGTCATTGGAAAGTAAGTACCCCCCTTAACGGTCGCGTCATTTGCCACAATCATACATTCCCGCCCGCTTACTCTTCCTATGCCAGTTATTAAACCAGCACTGGGAGCCGCTCCTTCATACATATTCTGAGCTGCCAACTGCGACAATTCTAAAAACGGAGCCCCTGCGTCCACGAGGTGATGGACACGATCCCTAGGCAAAAGCTTCCCTCTCCCTAAATGACGCTTCTGAGCTGCTGCACCGCCGCCCTCGGCGGCCTGATCCACTTGGCTGCGCAAGTCGGTCACCAATTCCTGCATGCGGTTTTCGTTTTCACGGAAATCTTCGGACTTTGTATTCAGATTACTTACTAATACTGACATCTATATCGTACCTACCAGAGATCCCTACTATGGAAAGCTAATCAACTGGCAAAGCTCCTCTTTCTTCTTTTGATTACAGAGACTCACGGCAAATATTATCCTATAATTTACTCTACTGCGAGCGCTCTCCCTATCACCAATCTCTGCACATCGCTGGTACCCTCATAAATTGTGCAAACTCTAACATCCCGCCATAATCGCTCCACTGGATACCCACGAACATACCCATATCCACCATGAATTTGGATTGCTGCCGAGCACACTTCTTCTGCCATCTCAGACGCATATAATTTTGCCATTGAGGCCTCCTTTAAGGCTGGTTGACCAGCGTCCTTTACGGAAGCAGCGTGCCATATCATCTGCCGCGCAACCTCAATCTTGGTGGCCATATCAGCAAGACGGAAGGCAACAGCCTGATGCTGTATAATGGGACGCCCCATGCTTTCTCGCTCCTGGGCATAAGTCAAAGAGGCCTGATAGGCCGCTCTGGCGATTCCTAGGGCCTGGGCAGCGATGCCTATTCGTCCACCTTCAAGATTTCCAAGCGCTATTCTATAGCCCTCCCCAGGCTCTCCCAATACCATCTCCGGAGAAACTTCTAGACCATCAAAAGAAAGCTGACAGGTGTCCGAAGCTTTTTGCCCAAGCTTCTTCTCTTTACTTACGACGTTGTAACCCGAAGAACTTGTGGGAGCTAACACCGCTGTAATTCCCTTCTTTCCCGCAGCCGGATCGCTAACACCAAATATCAGAGCAATATCAGCGGTAGCCCCAGACGAGATAAATTGTTTGGCACCATTAACCACATAGCCATTGCCCTTCGGTTCAATGCGGGTCATCAAATTTGAAGCATCGCTACCCGCCTGAGGCTCTGTTAAGCAAAAACAACCCTTCAACTCCCCACTGATGGCCGGACGCAGGTAGTGTTCCTTCTGTCGATCTGATCCAAATTGATCCAGTGGGCCACACACTACAGAGTTTTGCATTCCCACAAGAAGACCCGCTGCTCCATCAGCTGCCGAGATTTCTTCAACGACAATTGCCAGGCAAACATTATCGGTCGCCGCTCCTCCCCATTGCTCCGAAATTGTCATTCCCAGAAAACCCATTTCTCCAAACCTTTGGAAAATATCTTCCGGTATGTGCTCTGCCTCCTCCCATGCCACTACATTGGGAGCAATTTCCTCTTTAGCAAATGCACGAGCAGTTTCCTGTATCATTCGCTGTTCTTCGTTTAAGAGCATATTCTCGCCTGCGCTGAATTCCGTTTGCTGAATTGAATCCTAATAGTTTTAGGTAATGCGATCAGAAAATTTTCGTCAGGGCAATCCTGTTTGAGTAGTTAGTTCACCTGCTGAATAGCGACAGCTGTTGCCTCTCCTCCACCAATGCAAAGAGCCGCTACACCTTTATCAACATTGTATTTTTGCATTGCCGCAACAAGTGTACAAATTATACGAGATCCCGATGAACCAACCGGATGTCCCATCGCGCACGCTCCGCCGTGAACATTAACCTGATCCGCGTTGAGCCCATGTTCTTTCATTGCGGCCATTGTGACCACAGCAAAGGCTTCATTAATCTCGTACAAACCAACATCCCCTGTAGACCACCCTGTTTTCTCAAACAAACTGCCAATAGCTCCGACAGGAGCTGTTGTGAACCAAGCGGGATCCTGACTAAAAGTGCTATGGCCCACAATTTGCGCTAAGGGAGTAATGCCTCTTTTTTCCGCTTCAGACCTCCTCATCAATACCATTGCGCTAGCTCCGTCCGATATAGAACTGGAATTTGCCGGGGTCACCGTACCATTCTTTCTGAAGGCAGGCTTCAAGCCCCTAATTTTCTCAATATTAGCCGAAAATGGCTGCTCATCCTTTTCAACAATTTTATCACCCTTCCGATTACTCACTTTTACAACAGCCATTTCCGCGTCAAAACTTCCATCTTCATTCGCTTTTTTCCCTCGTTCAAGAGAACGGATAGCAAAATCATCCTGGGCTTCCCTGGAAAACTGATATTTCTCCGCGGTGTTCTCTGCAAAATGCCCCATCAACTGCCCCTCAGCATAGGCATCCTCTAGACCATCCAAGAACATATGGTCCTTTACTTCAGCGTGTCCCATTCGGTAGCCCTGCCTAGCTTTTGGAAGAAGGTAGGGAGTATTCGACATGCTCTCAAGGCCACCAACCACGGCTATGTTTGCCGATCCAGCAACAACAAGATCGTGACCAAACATGGTAGCTTTCATGCCAGAACCACACATCTTATTAATTGTGGTCGCGCCGACAGCTACAGGGATACCCGCATTTATCGCAGCCTGACGAGCTGGAGCCTGCCCCTGACCCGCTGGCAACACACAACCCATAATCACCTCCGAGATATCGCCAGGATCAATGTTGGCCCGTTCCAGAGATGATTTTATGGCCACGGATCCAAGGTCTGGCCCCGTGACCGAGGACAATGTTCCTTGAAAACTGCCCATGGGTGTCCGCGCTATACTAGCTATCACTACTGGATCCTTTTCCATCGTTTCCTCCTTTACCAACATATAAACAAACAAGTCGCGTTCATTCAACTAAGCTGAGCTCCGTCGCCACATAGCTTCTTAATCCCTAAAAACCGGCCGATTACGCTCCTAGAATGGATTGGTAACCACCCCACCATCAACTCTCAGTGCGGCTCCATTGGTAGCACTAGACGCAGGTGAACAAATATAGCAAATCATGTTAGCCACTTCCCCAACATCGGCATATCTTTGCAAAAGAGAGGATGGCCGTCTACGCGAAACCGCGACTTTTTTGTATTCATCTTGAGAGAGACCTTCTGCTTCAGCTCGGGCGGGAAGGATTTTTTCCATTCGCTCTGTATATGTGGGCCCGGGCAAAACCGAATTCACGGTGATATTAGTCCCCTTAGTATACTCTGCAGCCCCCCTTGCGACCGCTAACTGCGCCCCTTTGGAAAAACCATAATGCACCATTTCTTTTGGAATAAGCACACCAGATTCGCTTGAGACGAATACAACACGGCCCCAGTCTTTGGCTTCCACCATGCGACTTAAATAATGGCGGGTAAGCCTAATTCCACTCATCACATTAGCCTCAAACATGGCCGTCCAATCGTCGTCGGATAAGTCGAAAAAAGGCTTGATCTGAAAAATAGCCATATTGTTTACTAAAACATCTACCTCTGGGAATGACTTTATGACTGCCTCGCACCCCCTTGCCGAAGCCACGTCTTCTGCAGCAATAGAAACCTTGGAACCCGCCGTCTCTGCCTCAATCAGCCCCTTTGCCTCTTGCAGAGAATTGAGGTCTCTCCCGTTCAAAATTATTTCCGCCCCAAGCTGAGCTAATCCTCTAGCCGTCGATAGACCAATCCCTCTGCTAGAGCCCGTGATCAAGGCAACTTTACCATCCAAACGAGTATCCATTCTTGTCCCCCAAAATTAAGATAGCAAGGTCGTTCTACCTAGCCTTAAAACGGCAAAAAATCGCGCCACATCAGGTTCCTTTGGTTACGCTTTTTAAGCTAAACAGCACGGTGACATTTGCCCCGTTCTGAGCTGACTTAACCGGTTTCCGCAAACAACTCTCTGCCAATAAGCCAGCGCCGAATTTCCTGGGTGCCCGCCCCAATTTCATACAATTTGGCATCCCGAAGCAATCGCCCGGCCGGAAAATCATTGGTGTAGCCATTACCTCCCAAACATTGGATGGCTTCAAGGGCCATCCATGTTGCCTTTTCCGCTGTGTACAATATGACGCCAGCCGCATCCTTTCTGCTGCCCTCGCCATGATCTAATGCCTTCGCCACAGAGTATGCATAGGCTCGGCAAGCGTTCATTGTGGTATACATATCAGCGATCTTGCCCTGCATGATCTGAAAAGATCCAATAGGCTGACCAAACTGTTGCCGTTCATGAATATAAGGCAACACAACGTCCAAGCACGCCTGCATTATGCCCAAGGGCCCTCCTGCCAGAACTGATCTTTCCAAATCCAAGCCGCTCATTAAAACCTTAACCCCATCACCCCTGGAACCCAGCATGTTGGCTTTAGGCACTTTACAATTTTCAAAAATCAACTCACCAGTATTAGATCCACGCATCCCCAGTTTGTCTAACTTCTCAGCTGAAGAGAATCCCTCCATCCCCCGTTCTATAATAAAAGCGGTTATACCGTGCCCTGGCTTACCCTCATCGGTTTTGGCGTAGACCACTAGAACATCGGCATCCGGGCCGTTAGTGATCCACATTTTTGACCCGTTCAAAACATAATTATTTCCCACCAATTCAGCTCTTAAACTCATAGAAACCACATCTGAACCAGCTCCTGACTCGCTCATCGCCAGAGCGCCCACGTGCTCGCCCGAGATTAATCGGGGCAGGAATCTCCCCTTTTGCTGTTTATCAGCATATCTCCGGATTTGGTTGACACACAGATTGGAGTGCGCCCCATAGGACAGTCCTACTGACGCAGAGCCCCGGCTGATTTCCTCCATAGCAACAACATGTTCCACATACCCCATACCCGCGCCGCCGTCTCGCTCATCAACCGTTATACCTAGCAGGCCAAGAGCACCCATCTTCCTCCACAAATCAGCTGGAAAATTATTGTCCCTATCAATTTGAGCCGCCCGGGGAGCGATTTCATCATCAACGAAACTAGCCACCGAATCACGGAGAACCTCGGTTGTTTCGTCCAAACCCAAATTAAGTCGCGGCCACTGATTAGAAATCATATAACTCCTCCGAAAATGCTCTTTCCCAATGCACGTTCCTACAATAAAGCTCTCTGTTATAACTCTACACTCGTATGGTACAGAAACTAAATAACAAACAGGAGTTTCTAATGAAAACCCCAACAATCGGTTTTATAGGCTTGGGAAACATGGGCACACCAATGGCAACCAACCTAGTAAAGGCAGGCCACTCGGTTTTGGGTTTTGATATAGCTAGTGCCAATATTAACTTGCCCAACGGCATACACCTTGTTGATACAATCGAGGAACTGGTGCATCGGTGCGAAATCATATCACTTTCTTTACCTGACGGGGCTGCGGTGATTAAAACGGCCGAAAACATGGGCAAAGTAACCCAGGGAAAGCTAAAAATCGTTATCGACCATTCGACCATAGGGGTTGATGCTGCTCAGGCCGCTCACATGCGACTTGAAAGCGACAACATAGTCTATCTAGACGCCCCTGTTAGCGGTGGAAAATCTGGCGCTATAGCCGGAACTCTGGCGCTCATGGTGTCCGGGGATCAGAAGACATTCAACGAAGTCCACGATTTTTTAGTCCCAATAGCCAAAAATCGCTTCTTTGTCGGAGAAGAACCAGGCCAAGCCCAGGCCATGAAACTGCTAAATAATTTTTTATCTGCAACGGCCATGACAGCCACCAGCGAAGCAGTAGCTTTTGGTGTAAGGTTAGGGCTCGACCCAAAAGTTATGATTGACGTTTTAAATTCATCTAGTGGGCAAAACACCGCCACTCGGGACAAATTCCCTCAAAGAATTTTGACTGAAACATATGATGCAGGATTTACGATTGATTTATTGAATAAGGATGTTGGCCTTTACCTACTTGAAGTGGCTCGAGCAGGCGCCCGCGACACCGTAGCAACGACTGTCGCTAGCGTGGTTTCTGACATGCAGTCGACATTACCAGGAGCGGATTTCACCAAAATATATCCTTTGACACTTTCTGAATGACTTGGACAACACGCCCTAAAAAAATGTGCCAATATCTCACCTTTTCTGCTGCTATAGGCAGTTAAAAACTTAAACAAGCACTTAGTCATGTGTACTGCTCACAGGCGTACCTACCACAAGCCTGACCCTGTACAAATAACCGAGCATTATAAGAAAACACGACAGCACAAATATCTTATTAATAAACCAGTTGCTGCTCCATATATCCCAGTGCGGGTTGGCGAAGAAAAA
>PBWV01000033.1 GCA_002728255.1 Rhodospirillaceae bacterium
TCATGGGGCTTGGTTGTACTCGTTTCCGTTGAGGCTGAATCTGAGGCACTCGAAGAAAAAAGCATTCCCACTTTGATCGCGGATGCCGAGCGAGGTGATGTGGAATCTCAGTGGCTTCTTGGTTACCTGTATAAAGAGGGAGTTAAGGTGGAGGAGGATGTAGAGAAGTCTCTCCGTTGGACGAAACTTGCAGCGGAAGCCGGCCATCCCAGAGCCCAATACAACATGGCTGCCTTTTACATGGAGGGGGAGACGGTTGCTAAAGACATAACAGAATCTTTGCGCTGGCTTCGGCTTTCTGCCCAGAATGGTCTGGCGGAAGCAATGGATGCTCTAGGTTATATTTATGACATAGGTGATGTCGTCGAAGAAGATGATCTGGAAGCCGTGAAGTGGTATGAGGCTGCTGCACAACTTGGGCTCCCTGAGGCCCAAGCTCACTTGGCCGATATGTATTTTTTTGGGGAAGGCGTCGAAGAGGATGTAGAGACGGCGTTTCTATTGAACAAACTTGCTGCAGAACAGGGGCTCGCGGGAGCCCAATATCATCTTGGGGTCATGTATGCCAACGGAAGGGGTGTGAAGGAGGATAATATTAAGGCAGCAAGATGGTACCTGGCAGCCGCAGAACAGGGACATGCCGGGGCTCAGTGTCTTCTTGGCTTCATGTACAGAATTGGTGAAGGTGTGGCAGAAGATGATGAGGAAGCAATAAAATGGTTTCGTAAGGCAGCGGAACAAGGGGACGCAGAGGCCCAATATCGACTTTCTCTGATGATTATCGAGAAAGCTGACACCGAGGTAATGCAAAGATTAAGTATCTTTTGGATGAAACAGGCGGCGGAGAACGGTAATGCTGAGGCAAGAGAACTCATGGAGGAAAACAAAAATTCGCCAAAGCAGACAAAGCTATTAGAGGACACATGATGAGTTGAGGCCTATTGCTTGTTTCACATACTTAATTTCTCAAATTTCAATGCGTGTTCGACCCACAACGGCGGTATCGGTCACTCGGAACCGCTCGATCGCGTTATCAGCTTCCATCATTTCTGTGGTCCCAAGTACACCGGGGCCGGTTCCAGCCGTGCCATTCAAAACATCGTTGGGATGTTTTTGATCAACCATGCCTAAATTTACCGTGGCAAGGTCGTAGCCCATGAGGCGTTGGATGTCCTGAGGGTAAGTACGGACTTCTTCCATGGGAACTGCTAAGTACTGGTTTTCTTCTTGGCGCAACCAACCTAGCGAATAATGGAGCGCAACTCCGCAACGCGGGCCATTGGAGCGGTTGGCACCTCCACCGTGTATTAGGCTTCCTGTATAAATTAAAACGGACCCAGCATTCATCTCAGCCTGCACGATCTCTGAATCAGTGGGTTGCCGCCCATCGGCCCAGAGATGGCTCCCTGGCACTATTCGAGTGGCTCCATTTTCCAGAGTGAAATCGGTTGCGGCCCACATGGTGGCCAATGTAAGTGGTGGCGCTGGATTTTGGATGGGGTAGAAGCCAGTGTCACGATGCATCGTCTGGGCAGTTTCCCCAGGGGTCAGATGCATGGCGCCAGTAAAGTTGACCTGATACTGGACACAGTAGGGTCCAAGAACACGGTCCGCAGTGTCAAGTATAAGTCGATGTGTTAATAGATCTTGGGTTAGAGGACATCGACTCAGAAGAGCGCCAAAACGCTTTGTTTTATCGCCAAAGAATGGATCAGGATCACCGAGGTTTGCTGCCTTAAGGTGCGGCGCGAGTTGATCTGAAAGCGCAGAAATTGTTGACTTTTCGAGGACATCCCGAACAATTGCATACCCGTGATCACTTATGGAGTCTGCAACTTGGTCTGATGAAATATGTGCGTCAAAGGTCTGAAGACCAGTCATTTAATTATCCCTCCCATTACCCAACTAATATTATATTACTCTGCAAATGACAGCGGGCAAGGACTTCGATTCTCTTGCCGTCCCCATTGCTTCAACTCTCTAGATGAACTATTGCTTAGAAGCACCCCTGACCCCAAGGCCAAGAATAGCATAAATATGGTCTTCGAAAGTTTTGGTAATCACTTTCTCGCAGGTACTGAACATCCTTTGCATGCAGCTATCAGCTGCACTATTAACCTTTGATAATTCAAGGCATTGTTTGGGTGCCATATCGGTAGGGCACCGTGTGCCGTGAGTATCAACACTTATGGATCTATCGTCACCCATTCTCATGAAGGGCTTGAAGCGGTACGGTGTGGTTGGAGTGCATCTGCAACTTTCTCCCATAGTCTGCGGCACATGTACTATCGAATAGCGACTATCCTTGATGAATCGGGGCGGAGCCAAGAATATGTGTGTGACAGGGTACAGTTCCTCAATAGCTATGGTAGCGTTGAGTGGAAGTATATCGTCATTGATTGCCATATTTATTAGTGAAGGGAATCCGATAAAAACAGGGGCGCTGCCCCATTCTATTCCCGCGCGTGTAGGATCTGGTTTTAATGTGTCGTTAGTAGCTTTTACCATGTTTGGCCCCACCAGAACGAGTGCAGATAAAGTAAGAAACAGAGTCGCTCTTTGGCCAAAAGCTAAAGCAGTGATTAATAGGCCAGAGGAGAGGAAAACTATGTAAGGCATGGCAAAGCGATAGAGTCCTGAATATGAGGAGCTTTGACTATCAGTGAAAAAAAATAAAAAAATGAAGGTGCTAGTGGCAAGATTTGCTACAGCAACTCCTCTAAAATACCTATTGAAGCACATGCCCAACAGTAAAATTGCGGCTCCAACAATAAATCCTCCCGAAAAACCTCCAACAGAGTCGTAAATATTCCCGAAGTATATTGAGAAGTTATCGAGGGAATACCAATTTCCACGAAGCTCAAAGCCCCTTTGAGAGTTAGTAATTACCTGACTCGGAGAGTGATATCGCAAGTAAAGATACGAGAGAAATGGTAAGCCTGCGATAAATGCTGCGATATTTAATTCCCAAAATTTTCTGAAGTTTTGCCATGGTCTGCCAATCATCCAAATGGCGGGGATAGCAAGAATAAATGGTTCTTTTATGCAGGCCGCTAGGCCCATAAAAAACAGGGCCCCCGTAGCACCGTCGGCACGATAGCGAATGATCAACTCGATGGATAACAAGGCGCAGATTATCGCCCAAGGCTCGAGATATGATGAAGAAAAATAGTGAAGGCTTTCAGGCAACCAGAAAACAATCACTGCCCATGGAAAAACATCAATGGTCGGCCATTTTCGAAGGAAGATTGGGCGGAGCACAAACAGCCAAATCGCCGGAGCTAGCGCATTGCCAATTCTTGGCCCGTTCCAGAGGCGGTTCGTATCGAAAATGTAGACCAAGGTGTTGAAAGGTATATCCAAGAAATAGCCTGCTGACGGATACCTTAAGAATTCATATTCCCCGGTAATGCTTAAGAATGTGATAGTCCCAATCCAGATACTAATGACAAGCCAGCCACTGGCCGTCGTGTTTCTAAATTTCAGGATTAAAAAAGTTATCAGAATTAAAAATACTAAGAGCGTTGCCCGATTAAAAACGTGCAGATCGCCAAGTGATTTATTGGAGATATCTCCCATCCCTGGAGACATGGCCCAAAATGCGATAGTGCCGTAGGACATAGCCGTATGTGCCTGATGGTCGCCCCACAGTGGTAGGTCCTGATTGAAGGTACATAGAAAATATAAAATTATAGGAACGCTTATTACTAGGCCTATCGCTATGGAAGAGAAGCTTGGTCGTCCTAATGGGGAAGAGTTAGGAAAAATTTTACAGTTGGATAGCGGAGCGAAAATAATTGCAGTAGCTAATAGAAAATAAAGAAATAAAAATATGAGGGGAAGGGTATCAAAGTTAAATATTTGATGACTACAGGTGATCAGAAAAATTAAGGAAAAAAAATAGCTAGATTTTTTTCCGGAAAACTGCGGGAAAACCATATAATTTTTCATATGGGGGCTATTTTAGTGAAAAAATACCGATCCGTGTAGTCCATGATTAGGTTTGTTCTCCAACTCTACTTGTGTCGAAGATGTATCGCCACCTCCAGAGAAAGAATTATGAGTCAAATAGTTATAGGTGGGAGATTTTTGTATTTTACAAATACCGATTATCGAGATCCTCCTTTATACAGCATTATTATCCTTTTTCCTTAAATCACTCGAGGTAACGGGTCCATAACTCAGGTACCAAAGCCGCTTAGATTCATGTCTTCCCTTACTCACATTATCTAAGATTAAAGCGCAACTCAGCGCCATGAACCCAATGAGCATCATGCCTGTAGCCAATATAGCGGTTGGTAGGCGTGGCACGAGTCCTGTCTCCCAGAAGTTAATGACAAGAGGATAACCAAGGACTATCGAAACCAAACTAAAAATAGTTGCCCATATACTAAAAAATAGGAAAGGTCTGATTTCCACGAATAATAAAATGAGCGTGCGTAAAATACGAAGGCCATCCGGTATGGTGGACAATTTACTATGAGAGCCAACTGGACGCGGATGGTATATCACTGGGATTTCAGATACGGGAATTCGCAAGTTAGTGGCATGCACTGCCAACTCTAACTCAATTTCAAAACCCCGCGAAACAGCCGGGAATGATTTAACAAATCGGCGTGATAACACTCTAAACCCTGAAAATATATCCTGGAAGGTGCTCCCAAATAATAGGCTGGCCGCTTTGTTAAAGAACTTGTTTCCAAAAACGTGGTAAAGCGGAAAAGAGTCACCCTTTTCCGAATGTCGCTCGCCAACAAGGACATCGGTGCTTTCCTGTAACATCTTTTCTATGAAGACCTCTATGTCTGAAATATCATAAGTCATATCGCCATCAGAAAGGATGTAAATATCTGCTTCAATGTCTACGAACATTCGGCGTACTACGTTGCCTTTTCCACGCTTTTCTTCGTGGCGCACTACTGCCCCTGCTAATTCAGCATTCATAGCTGTTTTGTCTGTGGAGTCGTTGTCATAAACGTATATATTGGCCTCAGGTAATTTAGTTTGAAAAGATTCAATCACCGAGGCGATTGTTGTTTCCTCATTATAACAAGGCAACAAAACGGCAATATCAATGAATGGCCACCGCGAGCTTGATGTTTTTGTGTCAGATGAACTAGTCATTTGGGTTGCCGATTAGGACTACGAAGCAATAGGGAGAGAAATTATACACCTTAAGATGATTATGTCAGCCACGAGAAGTAATGTCACTATATGGGTCTTACTGTGTTCTTTGTTCACAGTAGCATTGTTCCCAGCTGCCAAGCCTGATCATTCTCCTGATCGTTACGATGCGCGTCAATATTTGGCTGCAGCGATCAACTTGCATGACAATGGTATTTTTTCTGAGGTTGACGGAAGTAACTCAGGGCCAGGGACAGGGCGGGAGCCAGCCTACGCTACTTTTCTGGCTGGGTTAATGTTCTTTGACACACAACTAGCATCCATCACTCTGGAGTGTTTGCGGTCCGCTGACGGATGCGGAGCTGAGCGGTATAGGTTTGCCATAATTTTGAATCGCGTTTTTGTCGCTTTGTCTGGAGCCCTAATATTTCTTTCGGTGTTTCGTTTAACGGACCACAGTCTGTTTCCATCTGCCATATCTGGTTTGTATATTTGGCTTAATTTTGAAAGCCAAAAATTTTCTAGCTATGTGATCTCTGACTCTCTGGCAATGTTTTTGTCGGCGATACTTATATGGTCAATTTTCCATGCAGGTCATCGCGATTCAGCCTTGTGGTGGGCGATTTCAGGATTCGTAATGGCTCTTTTGGTTCTAACTAAAGCCATTTTCCTGTACTTCGCTTTATTAGTGATACCACTTTTTTTGTTTTTAACTCTGACGTCGGATGATCGTCGGCGTACGTTTCGAAACGCTTTGATTTGTTTTTTGTGTTGCGCTGTGCCCGTGTCAGCGTGGATTGCTCGCAATGTCGCGGTGGATGATCTTTGGGGTGTCACGGAAGGGCGCGGTGAAATTACAGTAAGTGCACGGGAAATATACAACGATATGACTTTCACCGAATATTTTGCGGCGATGGTTTATTGGACCCGGATCAAGGGCGATGGTCTGGCTCACGTTCTTTTTTCTCAGGAAACCCTGGGAAAACTGAGACATGATACTTCAGATGGTTTTTTTCAGAGAGGTCATAAACGATTTAGTGAGTTGGTTGAGCGGAAAAAAACCGCTGAGAACATATCGTATGAGGCTGCTTCTAAGGAAGTATATGATCAGCTACTTGAGCGGGTATTGAAGAGACCAGTACGGCATTTTTTCACGACGGCCCTGTTGGCATATCGAGGGGTCTGGATTGATCAGTTTGCGCCCTTCGGTGTATTGGCATCATTCTTTATTATTATTTCCGCCGCCCGGCGGCGCAATTATGTGGTTTTGTTTGCACTTTTTCCCAGCGTGTTTGCCTTTATTTTTTACCCTTTGATTAGTCTCAATGTGCCAAGGTATCAAATGGTAACTATTCCAGCCTTTGCCTTAGCAAGCGGGATGTTTGCGGTAAGATTTAACCATAAGCTTATGGAAGTGAAGAAACGATGGTCCAGCAGGAATTTTCTCAAGAGAAAAGGCGAGCGAAATTCGATATGACAACGCTTGTCCGTAGCTTTGTGAGACTCGGCTATCATGAAACCGGCCTTTCAGAAAGCCGTGACCACCTGATGAACTAGGGATTATTGTCAGGTCATAGCAAAATTAGCATCGATCTACCTCTTGCAGTAACCCAAATTAGTGTTGCTTTAATTACTTGGTATATTCCTATAATTCGAACGAGCAGGATTGTGAGAGGTTTCTGGGAGGGGTATGTCATGTGGTCTTTGTGTAGGCGCAATTTATTAGTTTGTGGACTAGTTTTCTGTTTGACGGTGACGGGAATAGGATTGGTACAGGCCGAACCCGAAAGGGGCGACCCCCAGTACGGCGGAACCATTAATATTGCAACCCGTGTAGCCCAGCTAAATGCCCTAACTTGGAACCAGTACAAATGGCTGTGGAAAGTTAACCACGATGGGCTTTTTTTAGATTTTTTAGTAATGGGAGACCTAGAATTTGGTCCTCGTGGCACAGGGGAAACCAATTTTCACGCGCCAGATTGGATTCGGGAGAAGCACTATAGAGGAGCAATGGCGGAAAGCTGGTCTGTCGAAGAGGACCCTCTGCGACTGGTTTTTAATATACGGCCAGGAATGTATTGGCCTGAAAAAGAAAACGTCATGGAAAGAAGAGAGATTGTCGCTGAAGACATTGCCTTCAATTTCAACCACATGGCAACTAGTCCACGAAAGATACCGACGTGGTGGGAGTTCATTCGCGAATGGAAGGCGGAAGGGAAGTACAAAGCAGTTGCCTACCTGAACGAGTGGAATGCGAACTTAGGCTATAGATTGTTGTGGGGCTACCACAGCACCATTTCTCCTCCGGAGGTTTTGAAAATGAACGATGGGGAAGGATCGGATGACTGGAGAATGCAAACAGGTTCCGGGCCGTACAAACTCGTCGATGTTCGCCTGGATGATGTCCAGGTGTACGAACGAAACGCCGAGTATTGGGATAAAGAGGTTATAAACGGCGTTGCTTATGATTTACCATATAATGACGGGATTGTGTATAATATCATCCCTGACGAATCAGCGCAGATTGCAGCTCTTCGGACCTGTAAGATCGATGTTTTGGAACAGTTCCGATGGCAGTTTGCTGAGGAACTCCGAAGGTCTGCCCCAGAATTAATTATCCAAAAACGTCTCCGTCAGGTTCAGACCTTTGTCGCCCTTCGCAACGATCAACCACCTTTCGACGATATCCGAGTAAGGAGGGCTATGAACTTAGCCATCGATCAGCAGGAGATTGTGCAAACCCTGTTGAACGGAGATGGGGTAGCCTTGGACCACCCGTTTTCTGTGGAGTGGGAAGGCTATTATACCGCCCTGGAAGACCTCCCGCCCCAAGCCAGGGAATTATTCGAATACCATCCGGAAAAAGCTAAAGAATTGCTTGCTGAGGCGGGTTACCCAGACGGGTTTGAATTTGAAATCACCTTCGGTACACACAGTCCTTACCACTTGGACCTTATGGCAATGTTGGAGGCGTACTATCAGCGGATCGGTGTGAAAGTCATAGCCCGTGCCTTCGACTATCCAACGTTTTTAGCCAAGATGCGGGCATCCGATCAAACGGCTGGGTATCTGATGGACATTACGGGCAGTACTCCGTTCTCTGCAATTCGCAAGAGCTTCATTACGGATCAGACATGGAATCCGGCATTCCATTCGGACGAATGGTTGGACCAAACCTATTTTGAAGCCCTGGGGCTGCGTGACAAGGACAAGAGAGATACAATGCTTCGGGATATGAACCACTACCTACTAAGTGAGCGCGTTCCCGTCGTGTGGCTGCCTTCCAATATGGTCTATGCTGCCTGGTGGCCATATGTAAAAAACTACTGGGGTGAAATGGCAGTTGGTGCGCAAAGTTCTGGTCCTATCTATGCAAGGATGTGGATAGATCAGGAGTTAAAGCAAAGACTGGGCTGTGACTAGGACCAAAGAGCTTTATTCCAGCAGGTTCTCATCGACAACAAATATTTGCTAGAATGACCAAGCAAGCAGGAGGTTAACAAGGGGGAGTGATGCGAACTTTAAAAATATTTGTTTCGGCTATGCTTTGTTCTGGTTTTTTCAATGTGGCTGCATTTGCTGATGAATTTGGGACGGAGGAAGAAGCAAAGGCTTTGTTGCAACGGGCCATCGCCATTCTTCAGGTAGATAAATCTAGAGCCATGGAGATGTTTACTTCGGGGGACGGGGGGCTCATCCAGAAGGATTTGTACGTTTTTTGTTTTTCTCGTGATGGCACCGTCACGGCTCATCCTGGTTCCGTGGGCGTTAACCTTTTTGAGAATGGGGCTACGGATCTGAAAGGAAACCCTCTCGGAAAAACCTTGTGGAATGCCGCCCAACCTGGTGGATCCGGGGAGGTGACATATAACACATGGAGAGCGACGACAGGTTCGCCCGAAGAGTTTAAGAAAACCACTTTTGTGAGACGGATTATGGGCCAAGTGTGCGGAGTGGGTTACTATCCGAGAACCTGATTCTTAGGTGCTGGGCGGGGTAAATCTCGGAAAGAAGGTGGAATATACCAATGAATCTTAACGCAAGGCCTGACGGCGGTGCGGAAAATAAAAGTCGCTTGGATTACGACGCCATTATAATTGGTGCGGGTGTTGCAGGGCTCTATCAATTATACAGTCTACGCAGACTTGGGTTAAAGGCTCGTACATTCGAAGCGGGAAGTGGTGTTGGTGGCACATGGTACTGGAATCGTTATCCTGGCGCGCGGTTTGACTCAGAGAGTTGGACCTATGGCTATTCGTTTTCCCAAGAATTGCTAGATGAGTGGGATTGGAAAGAAAATTTTTCTTCCCAGCCAGAAAATGAACGCTATCTCAATTTCGTAGCAGATAAGTTTGAGTTGCGTGAACACATTCAATTTAACTCCACCGTAGTTTCTGCACATTACCATGATGATACACACAGTTGGGAGGTAACTCTTGATAACGGTTCTCAATATGTTGCTCGCTTCTTAATTACGGCGATCGGAATTCTTTCGGCCCCAACCATGCCTACCATTCCTGGTATATCCTCCTTTAAGGGGGAATCCTTTCACACATATCATTGGCCGAAAAAAGAGGTCGACTTTACAGGAAAGAGGGTTGGCGTCATCGGCACTGGCGCAACTGCTGTGCAGGCAGTTCAGGAAATTGCAAAGAACGTAGGTCACTTATCTATTTTCCAGCGTAACCCAAACTGGTGCGCTCCGTTGAAAAATAGTAAAATTTCTGAAGAAGAAATGCGCAGTATTCGCTCCCGTTATTCGGAGATTTTTGCACGTTGTCACGAAACACCCGGTTGCTACATTCACTCCGCCGATCCTCGTAAAACCCTTGAAACGCCGCCAGATCAGCGCCTTGAGTTCTGGGAGGAACTTTATGAGAGCCCAGGCTTTGGAATTTGGCAAGGGAACTTTGCTGATATGCTCACTGACCGTGAGGCAAATAGGCTGGCGAGCGATTTTATCGCGAATAAAATACGCCAGCGGGTCAACGACCCAGCTGTTGCGGAAAAATTGATCCCAAAGAACCATGGCTTTGGGACCCGTCGGGTGCCATTAGAGACCCATTACTATGAAGTGTTTAATCAAGAAAATGTGGAACTAGTGGATATTAATGAAACTCCTATCCAGACGATCACAGCCGACGGAATAAGGACGAGCGATAAGGAGTATGAGTATGACATTATTATTTACGCTACTGGGTTTGATGCGATCACAGGTTCTTTTGACAGAATAGATATTCGAGGCATCGAAGATGTGAAGCTTAAAGATATTTGGCATGACGGGCCACAAACCTATTTGGGAATACTCGTTGAGGGATTTCCTAATATGCTCATGGCGATGGGGCCGCACTCTGGCCTGGGGAACTATACTCGGACTGCCGAATACAGCGTTGAATGGATAACGGGGCTCATTCAGTATGCAGGAGTACATGGTTTGACGCGGTTCACCACAACTAACCACGGGGTGAAGGAATGGACTGATTATGTGCTGGGTTTGGGTGAGGATCTATTGATGAATGAAGTTGGTTCCTGGATGACTGGCGTTAATAAAAATGTCAAAGGGAAGCAGGCTCCTCGGATTATGCGTTATAGCGGCGGGCATCCTGCCTTTCGAAAGCACTGTGATGCCATAGCTGCAGATGGTTACCAATCGCTTGTTTGGTCCAGGTTGAGGGATACGTACATCAGTGGAAGTTAGAAAGTTTGTGTTTTCCTACCTTTTCCCAGGCAGTGACTAAAATTACAGACTTTATTGTCGCTGTTGTGGGTGATAATCTAGCTGCGCTTCTTCCGCATCCATGAGTTAATTTTGTTCAATTAATGGTTAAATAATTACCCAAGGCACAGAAAAGTTAATGTATGTGTGCAGCGAAGAGCTCTTCATCTAAGAGGCCGCACTCAAAAAGAAGGTCAAAATGAGTCTGGGCTTCATCAAATATAGCCAAGACGAGACTAGATTCGGCACGAATATACTCATTCTCAGCGTCTAGTAAGTTTAATGTGGTTCGTGTGCCGACCTCTACCTCTCGTTGGACGCCAACTAACGCCGTTTTATTGGCTTCTACCGATTCCATAAGCGAAGATATTTGGCTACCTACTTGGATCAAGGTGTTCCACAAGGATAGCAACTTTTGATTAAGCTCCAGTTTTATTTGTCTTTCATTCTCAATAGAAATTTGCACTTGTAATTTTGCGCTGTCCAGATTCGACCGCGAAATTCCTGCGTCATAGAGTGGTACAGAAAGTACTCCTTCTAAGCTTATATTTCTCGACGTATCGACACTCTGGGATGGATTGCGGGAGCCGGATACAGATGCTTCTACGGAGATCTTTGGTAGACGGGTTGATCGTTGTTCAAAAATTGTATGTCTAGCTAATTCTTGCTGGAGTCGCGCAATTTTCATGTCAGAGTTGGCGGAATAGGAGATGGTGCGTGCTTCTTCGAGACTAATCGGGGTTGGATACCTTGCAACTTTTTCTCTAGACCATGAAATTTGGCTCCTAGTTTCTAAGGGGCCAATTATTTTTCTGTATTTGGCGAGAGAATTTTCGACAGCAATTTCAGCTCCAATAGTTCTTGAAACAGCATTCTGTAGGCGTGCCTGAGCTTGGGATAAATCAGTTCGAGTAACTTCACGGAGAGCGAAGCGTTTTTGGGCGGCCAGGAATTGTTTTTGCAAATTATATTCATTGGTTTCTGCAACTGTAAGTAGATGGGAATCCCGCCATAGCGCTAAATAGGCCTCTATAGACTCTTTTATTACTGTCTGAGTTGCCTTTCTAAGTTGCTCTTCTGATATTTGCTTCTGAATTTCTGTTTTTTTGATGGCTGACTTGGTTTCTCCAAAATCTAATACATGTTGGGAGAGTGAGACTGTTGCGGAGAGAGGAGTAAAAGTATCGGTGCTAGAGTTAGAAGTTGGTGTGTTGGTAGTACTCTGTTTTGCCCCACCCCTTATGTTTAATCTTACGTCGGGTTTCCAAGCAGATTGTGCCCTGGACACCCCCTCTTGGGCCTGAAGTACTCCAAGTTTACTGCTATTCAACTGAGGATTGCTAGACAATGCTTTGATGACAGCGCTGTCCAAGGAATCGGAATGAGCCTGGGTTATCAGGCCAGAGAAATATATCGTAGCTAAAACGCTTAATAATAAAGTCAGTTCTTTGAGGGGCGGTTTTGGAGCTGAATTTTTAAGCCCACATGTTATCGCAACTAGTAGCATTAAACTCCAGGTCAAGCCCTTTCGAGGTTGGGAACTTATGCTCATGGCTCAGCGAAACTGCTGTCTAACGTGCGGAGAATGGGATATATAAAATAAGTTATCAGGCGTCTTTCTCCAACTTTAATCTTTCCCGAAACTTGCATGCCAGGGATCAGCCGAAAGTTGGGTGGTGTATCTCGAAGTCTGATCTCTTCAATCTCTGCAAGAGCACGATATACATTTTCTTCTTCACCATCTAGATTCTGGGTGACTGTATCTGCGGAGAGATAGGTTAGCCGAGCAACCAGGTCACCGAATTTTTGGGCAGGAAGGGCTTCTAATTGGATTACGATTTCTGACCCTGGAACCAATTTGCTAATGTCTTTTGGGGATACATCAAATTCTACGGCGAGGTCTTCCCCTGTTGGTACCATTGTAACGAGCACTGATCCCTCAGTGAATACTGCGCCGGGGTAGATTTTATGTAGCTCTAGTATTAGTCCATCTAATGGGGCCGTAAGTGTTACGTCAACGGATTCCCTCTCAATTTTAATAACTTCTTGGGTGAGGATACCTCTCTCCTCCTCAAGAGAGGACAATTCCTGGCTTATCGATGCATACCACTGGCTTATATACTCTTGTTTGTTTGCCACGGCAGAAGATTGGGTTGATTGGAGTTCTAACAACTTGCTAGTAAGTCGCTGGAAGTCCCTTTCTACGGACAGTCTTTTGCTTTTTGATTCCAGTAATTGGGTGTTCGAGATCAGTTCATCTTGGTACAGCTCCAGTTTTGCTTCCTCCAATTCCTTTTCAATAGCTAACTGTTGGTTCACTAGTTGAATGTCTTGCTTGGTGGAGTTTATTTCTTTCGATATTCGTTCAATATTGGTATCCAGAGAGGTGATTTTGGCATGAAATTGGGAGGACCGATCATTAAAGAGGTCGCGCTGCCTGCCAGGCGCAAGATCGTAATTAATAGCGCCATCCCGCAGAGCGAGCTCAAGCATGAGACGTTCTATCCTTTGCGATATAGTTGCGATTTTCCCGTCTAATTGCTGCAGATCTGCTTCTTGTAAAGTAGAGTCAAATACTACTAATGGCGTGCCTTTAGTCACTTGTTGGCCACGATTTACCAAGACTTCTTTCACAACAGAATTATAGTTAGCTTGGACGTCTATATTTGGTGTGGAAGTGGTTATCCTCCCATGTGCTGTTACCGTAGTATCAATAACGGAAATAATCGCCCACATTACTAGAAATACAAAGATGGATGTGAGAGCTAAGGTCGCTTGGGTCACGGGCCTCGGAATTTGCTTATTTCTTAAGCGATCAATTTCTGGGTCAAACTCCTCTAGAAAATCGCTTGTAGTCTGATCTCGTGTGTCGACCTTAGTTGGAGGAAGATTGGCTGCTTCAGTATTGAGTTCTTCCTCAGGGGAGCCGGAAAAAGCATCAACAGATAATGTTTCATTTGCCGATCTAACACTCTCAGCAAGCTGCTGCATGATTCCGAATGCTGCCTGGGGAGAGCTTTTCAGGTACTTTAGAAAGTCCTCTTTTCCTACCTCTCGGACGACAGCGTCCGTAGCAGCTCTAGCGATTGCACTTCTCGGCTGGTTGTCGATTAGGGCTAGTTCTCCAAACAGAGCTCCTGCTTTCAGCTCTCTAAGGGTTACGTATTCCTCTCCCGTAAAGCGGGATATTTCTATGACACCAGATTCTACCACGTAAGCTACATCACCAAGATCTCCCTCCTTAAAGAGTACGTCTCCAACTGCTAATGTTCGCAGTGGAACGCGAGCGTGGGAAGCAGTGTTAGGCATTTTTGGTACTTTCCTCTACCTGGTTGCCCATCCCTGGTGGGACATGTTTAGAAAACATAACCTGTTGTTGGGCCTCGTAAGTTGCCTTGAAAAATCCAGGCTCCTCCCTCAAATTCTGGATCGTTCCAGATTGAGCGACTTTCCCTTCCTCCACGACAAATATCTTATTTGCCAACTGCAAATGCCATAAGCGAGTTGCAATTAGAAGTATGGTCCTGCCAACGGATATATCTTGCAGTGTCTCTAAAAGATGAATTTCACTCTCCACATCGAATCCCGTGAAGGCGTCNTCAAGAATTAAAATACGNGGATTGCGCATNAAGGCTCTGGCTATAGCNAGNTTCTGTCGAGTGCCAGTCGANANATTGGCTGCGTTTTCTTCAAGTATAGTTTCGTAGCTNTGGGCCATATTNTCTATTTCANGGTGGACNCCAACTTTCTCTGCGGCCCATCGGACNCGCTCNATAGGGGCATTCGGCATTGGNCGNCGNAGGTTNTCTAAAATTGTGCCNTGGAAAAANTGGCTNTCNGAACCAACTAGNGAAATTTGAGAGCGAATATGGCTCAAGTCCATNAGNCNNAGGTCTGTGTTNTCNAGNAGTACAGCNCCTGANTGNGGCCNATAAAGTCCNTGGATTAATTTGGCGATTGTGCTTTTACCACANCCACTTTTTCCCGTTATTCCCACAATTTGCCGGGGTTCAATAGAGAGGTCTAAGTTTTGAAGAACTGGGGTATTTTCTTCATATTCGAAGCTGATGTTTTTCAATTCTATACCGCCGGTTAGCTGGGGTTTTTGTCCTGAACTTGAAGNTTCTCCNGTGGAATTTATTACCGATCCAACNATCTGAATGGCCTGTTTAAGTCGCGAGATTTCNGTGCCTAATGTCACNANNTGGATAATTGGCCTAGACATGCGGGATGCNAGCATATTAAAGGCGACTAGAATTCCAGCTGAGACCTCTCCCGCAAAAACTAAATGTACTCCCACAAATATCACTGCGGCAGTCATTAGCTGTTGAATAGTATTTTGTATATTTACTTGTGATGCAGCTCGTTGNTNTGTTTTNTCATTTGCCACTAAATAGGCGGCTTCTGTTTCTCTCCATTGGTCGCGGAGGGAGGGTTCTAGGGCCAAACCTTTTACATTTTCGATTCCATTTACTACTCCAGACAATAAGTCCTGCCTTTTTCGTTCAAGTTGTCCAGAATCTATCAGGGATTTTTTATACCGGTTTCCAGAAATTACGGTTGTTAGGGCGCCAGCTAGGGAAAATCCAAGCACAATAAAAAATAATAATGGGCTATAAAAAAATAAGATTGGAATAAAAACAAATAAGCTAATGCCGTCCAATAAAGTGGGCAGGATTTTTTGACTTATCGTAGTTTTTATTTGCCCCACCTGTTGTGGCAGGCGCTTTAAGACCGAAGAGTCACGATTAAACCTTTGCATTGGTAAGGNNAGGAGAGTGTCAAATGCTTTAACTGATAACTTGGCATCTATTTTTTGGCCCAGGAAATCAAGAATGTAGGTACGGATATAGCCAAGAAATCCGTTAATGATATAAGCAAACATAACGCCACAAGTAATAACATATAGGGTTGAGTAGGCTTCGTAATTAACAACTTTATCCAAAACGATCATGATAAAAACGGCTGGAACAAGGGCCAAGAGATTAACGAGCAATCCGACAACAATGACCTGCGCTAGAACCGCTTTATTGCGGACTAATTCGCCTATCAGCCATCCCCCAGAAAATTCACGTNCCTCATCAACAAACGCCAACTTTTTTTTCAGGAGTAGGACGTCGCCTCGCCATGATTTTGCAACTTCTTCAAAGTCAACTTTGTGTGCTCTAGAATCGCTCTTAGCAGGATCAATAGCTAAGAGGGTTCTTGAGCCATCTTCCTCNGTGGAATAGCGAAGGGCTATCAAGTACCGTCCATTCTGCAATTGCAGAAGTTGTTGCTTCTTGGAGATCAGCTTTGCAAGCTGCTGTTCGCTAACTTTACCAGGGCGTGCGCGAAGGCCAAACTGAGCTGCTAACGTTGCTAGTTCTTGCAGAGANAGTTCGCGATCGTCGACATCGTAGTGCTCTGGTATATCGTTTGCGCCCACGTTGACGCCAAATTGGCGACTAACTAGGATAAGTGCTCTTAGCCCACTTCGCATAAGTCCATCATCACGTCGTTATAAAGCTGCCAGGACCTTATAACTATCCTGAGGCCGGGTTTAGGGGTAATTTAACGAATTGTCCTAAGCTATTATGTTACGTCTTCTTCCTCGTGTGCGGGCTTGGTAGGCGGCACGTCCTTATGGTCATAGTCGTGGTCCGGTGTTTTGACCGGTGGAGGCATATCTCCCTTCGCGACCTCNTCCATAGATGCCGCCATTTTTTCCATGGCAGGGTCCAGAGGTGAGGATGGTTTNCCCGGCAGGTCATCCGCGGCTGCGATATCATCCATGGGGGGTATGTCCCCCTTAAATGGTCCATCTCCCTTAAATGGTCCATCTCCCTTAAATGGTCCACCGTCCGCATGGGTCCAGGCATCATCGCCCTTGCCAGNTGCTCCAGCAGGATCAAAAGGTGGCGGCATGTCGTCCTTGGTTGTCTTGTCCATCGGCCCTGAATCACTGCCTTTGCTAAATGCCCCTGGAGTTGGGCCATCTCCGGACTCTGGTGGAGCCGAAGGGGGTGGCGGGGGCGCTGCATCAGCAGCTTCTTCCTCCTCCGCNGCGGATTCTTCTTCCTCTTCAGTCGGAGTTTCTTCCTCTGCAGTAGTTTCTTCTTCGGTGGCGGCAGCGGCCTCCATANCCGTTTCTTCATCCATGTCCGTCTCGTCCATGTCTTCGACACCGACGGCTTCCATGAAAGCATCGCCTGCAGCTTCAAAGGCTTCTTCAGCAGTAGCGCCACCCGCAATGGCTGCATCAAAAGCGGCTTGAGTAACCTCCATTACCGCTTCAATCTGTTCGTCTGAGAAACCGTAGTCGCTGGCAGTAGTGGAAGCAGCTTCTCTCGCAGCTGCAAAAGCTTCCTCGGCAGTAGACCCATCGGCTAAAGCCGCTTCGAACGCAGCACTGGCGGCGGCACCAATCGCTTCGGTAATAGCAGCGTCATCACCATAAGCCTCCTCCGCAGCAGACCCTGCGGCTTCAAATGCCTCTTCCGCGGTTGCACCGTCCGCAATGGCGGCATCAAATGCTTCCTGGGCTGCAGCAATCACAGGCCCCGAAATTTCTTCCGACATTCCTAACTCACCAGCCGTGGCCGCCGCTGCCTCAGCCGCTGCAGCAAAGGCCTCTTCTGCAGTAGCTCCATCCGCTAGAGCAGCCTCAAAGGCAGCGCTGGCGGCTTCGCCAATTGCCTCAAGAGGGTTAACACCATCATCAGAGCCTTCCCCGTCCATAGCCATCTCTTCCTCTTCTGCAGCCGCTTCTTCTCCCGTTGCTGCAGCTCCTTCCATCTCAGAGTCTTCTTCCATCATGCCCATCTCGTCCATGTCTTCGACACCGACGGCTTCCATGA